>JBCDAK010000017.1:0-38502 GCA_039185545.1 Actinomycetota bacterium | reverse complement strand
GGGTCCCAGCTCTCGACCCACGGCGTCGGCGATCGCCGGAGCGGTGGGAACCGCTGGGCGCCGATCCTCGGGAATGAGATCGAGCAGCGCCAGGACGTCGTCGTGCAGCGCTCCCCAGCGGCCGCGTCGACGGCGGGCGACGGCCGTCTTCCAGCGTCGCAGCAGCAGGGTCAGCCCGGCGCCGGCGGCCACGAGGGCGCCGATCTCGACGGGGCGCTCCGCGACCGACCCGATCGCTGCGGTCAGGACGTCGCCGCCGACGGATCCGCGGTCGGCCTCTCCCGCGAGCGGGACGTCGGCGGTCGGGTCGAAGGCCTGCCACCCGGTCTCGGGGAACCACACCTCGACCCACGCGTGGGCATGGCGGGCGCGAACCTCCCACACGCCGGAGATCCGGTCGCGGTCGCCCGGGATGTAGCCGGTGGCGAGTCGTGTCGGGATTCCCTGCGAGCGGAGCATGACGACGAGCGACGAGGAGATCTGTTCGCAGAAGCCGCGCTGCGACACGAACAGGTGGTCGTCGACTGCGTCGGCCCCGGGCGCCGGAACCGGTGCGCCGAGGTCGTACACCGTGTTCGTGGCGATCCACGCCTCGTAGGCGCGGATCGTGTCGTAGGTCGACCGTTCGTCGCGGAGTGCCGCAGCAAGGTCGAGCGTTCGCTGTGAGGTCGACTCGGGGATCTCGAGGAACGGCCGCAGCCACTGCTCGTCGGCAGCTCGCGTGAACCGTTCGCCGAGGTCGCCCTGAGCCCGCAGCATCTCCGACGTCACCGGTACACGTTGGGAGACCACCGAGTACACGGTGCCCGCCGACAGGGTGCGGTCGGCGCGCAGGGCGGCGTCGTTGCGCAGGGTCACCGAACCGTCGAACAACACCGTCTCGGGCCGCGACGCGGCGAAGATCACGTTCGGGAGGTCTGCCTCGACGTGGAACGTCTGGACGAACGACTCGCTCTCGACGCCGCGTCCGAGCCGATCTCCGAGGGTCGGCGGCACGTCGATGCGCGGACCGTCACGGGTCACACCCGATTCCGGGGTGACGCGCCAGACGCGTCCGTCGAACTCGGTGAACGTCTGGCCGCGCCAGAACGCCGGCTCGGGAGCGCGGACTCTCATCACGATCTCGTCGCCGAGATCGCCGCGTACCGACGTGTCCAGCGTCTCGGAGAATCCGGGATACCCGCCGACCTGTCCGAGAGCGCCACGGTTCGTCGACGGTTCGCCGCTCGACGCTGCGGGTGATCCGTCGGGTCCGAGCAGCGCGCCGTCCTGGTCGGCGAGTCCGGTGTCCTGGGACACGGCCGGCAGTCCGAGGCTCGCCGGACCGTCGGGAACCGGGACGAGGACGGCGAGACCGACCCCGGCGGCGGCGGTCGCTGCGACGGTGGCGACACGCTCCCGGACGGCTCCCGGACGACGTCGCGGTGGCGTGCCGACGCCCGACACCGCGACGAGAGCGACGATCAGAGCGAGCGACCAGGCCGCCATCCACCACCCGACGGCCGGATCGATTCGCAGTCCCGTCGCGTATGCGACGACCGCGCCGGTGATCGCGAGGTGCGTGCGCGCGGTCCGGCGGTCGGCGATCTCCGCTCCGTGCAGCACCACGAGGAACATGAGGAGATCGGGCATCGGCCCGCGGAGCGCCTGGATGAATCCGTCGATGCCGGCCGTGTCCGCAGCCACTCGCGCGAGTGCGCCGAGGGTGGCCATCGTGACGGCGGCGCGCGACCACCAGGTCGGCGTCCGGCGGAGGAACCAGAGCGACCACGCCGTCGTGGCCGCCACGCCGACGATCGCGATGACTCGCCGGACGAGGTCGTCGCCGAGCGCCCCCTGGAGCATGAGGACCGACACGAGGGTGCAGAGCGCGACCAGAAGTCGGTCGCGCAGTCCGATCGACGAGTTGGTCTCCAGAGGCGGCGACAGCGTGATCGACCGTTTCCAGATCGGGAGGCGCGGCTCGGTCTCGGACTCGCGTTCCTCGTGGGCGAGCTCGGCAGCCCGACGGGCGGCGTCCAGCGAGTCGACGACGCGGACGCCGTCGACCATCACGTCGACCTGGCGTCGCAACCCTTCGTCGAGGGTGAATCGGAACCGCGGCGCGTCGCGTCGGGGGACCTCCCAGCGGTCGTCGACGATGCGCTGACGGTCGTGGCCGACCAGTTCGCCGGTGCGCAGCGAGGTCGGCCAGTGGACCGAGTGCTCTCCGTCACCGACGCGCCACGGGCGCAGTCCGTCGAGGTCGCCGGGCGCGCCGTGGTGCGACGTGCGTTGTTCGCCGCCGCTCGCTGCACTGTCGCGGCGGAGTTCGAGGAGTGGACCGCTGGCCGCTGGAGCGACGTGGACCGTTTCGATCGGGACGTGGTGGGTGCGCCGCCACCAGACCAGACCCGCGGGACCGGGACTCTCGACGGCGACCTCGCATCGGTCGACCAGGCCGGCGCGTTCGACCGTGAGCTCGGCACCGGTGCGCTCGGCGGTCCACCCGGTCCGTGTCTCGGCGCCGCCGAGCCGGAGCCGCAGCGCGCTGTTGCACCCGGGGAACCCCTCGGTGTCGATCTCGACGGCGACCGGTCGACCGGCGTCGATCAACGTGGGCAGTCGGACGGCGACGACCGAGACGCGTCGGACGGATCTCCGACCGACGACGGCCGCCGCGCCCGCCGACACGAGCGCGCCGATGAGCAGCAGGACGACCGCCGCGGCGCCGGTCAGGCGAGCGATCGCCCCGCCGACGACGAACACGGCGAGGAAGACGCCGCTGCCCTTCGAGAGTCCGATCGGGCGGGCCCGTCCGGCGGTCGGAGTGAGCGGCTCGGTCGTCTCGGTCTGCGCTGATCTCGGAGCGCCCCCAGCCTGGCCGAGATCGGTCGGCCGACCATCCTGTCGCTCGACGGCGGAGTCGGTCGGGCTGCGTCGTGCCGTCGCCGGGCTCACGTCAGGTCACGTCACGCCGTCGGAGGGGCGACGGATGCGACGCACTCGGCGACCAGTCCCCGTCCTGCGGTCGTCGTGCCGTCGGTGTCGAGGGTCAGCACGCGGTGTGCGAGCGCCTCGACCGCCAGGTGGGCGACGTCGTCGGCGACGACGTGATCTCGGCCCGCCATCGCCGCCCGTGAACGTGCGAGCGCGAGCAGAGAGACTCCCGCTCGAGTCGAGGCACCGAGTCGGACCGCCGGGTGCCGCCGGGTCGCGTCGAGGATCTCGTGGACGTACCACCCGATCGGGTCGGCGACGTGCACCTGGACGACCCGAGCGCGGATCGCCCGCAGTGTGGTGGTGTCGGTCTCGGCCCGGACACCGTCGAGGACGGAGCGGCCTCGACGGCCGGTCAGCACCTCGACCTCCGCGTCGGGCGCCGGGCGGCCGGGCGTGACGACGGTGGCGAACCGGTCGAGGGAGCCTTCGCCGAGCCCGTAGGTGCCGGCGATCTCGATCGGGTTCTGCGTGGCGACGAGCAGGAACGGATCGGGGAGTGTGTGGACGTGGCCGTCGACGGACACCGTCGCCTCCTCAGCCGATTCGAGCAACGCCGACTGCGTCCTGGGCGTGGCGCGATTGAGTTCGTCGAGCACGACCACGTTGGCGAAGATCGGACCGGGACGGAACGCGAGCCGGTGGCCGTCGCCACCGGAGACCGGAGCCATCGCGCCGAGGATGTCGCCGGGGAGGAGATCGGGCGTGCCCTGGATGCGGGAGAAGCTGCCGCCGACGGTCCGTGCGAGCGTCTGTGCGAGCAGGGTCTTGCCGACCCCGGGGATGTCCTCGATCAACAGGTGTCCACCGGCGAAGAGCGTGGTCACGGCCAGTTCGGCGATGTCGTGCTGCCCGGCGATGACCGCGTCGATCGACGAGATCAGGCGCTGTGCCACCTCGGCGGTCGGCACGTCGGCCACGCCGGGTCCCGAGAGCGGGTCGGGCAGCGGTGTGCTCGGCGAAGCAGCGGGTGCCGGTGCGGCTCCGGCGGCGTCGACGCCGAGTTCGAGGTCGGTCGACGGGGGAGGCAACACGGACACACCGCTCTATCGGCGTCGGTCGGAGGCGACTTGATGTCGGTCCGTCGTGGTTCGCATTCGTTCGCGGTCGTTGCGGCGCCGTGTCTCGACGGTTCTGGCGGTGCTCGTGACGCGAGTCACAAATCGCGCAGAATCGTTACATGTCGTACACACCGCGTGAACGGAGCGTGACGTACTGTGCAACGGCACAGGAACCGAATCCACCGCGACGCAACGTCCTGTCGTCGCAAAGCAGGAGGTCATCCGATGAGCCAGCGCCACCGCACCGATGGTGAGACGATGTTGCCGCCCGTCCAGGAGCGACGGGCCGCCGCTCACTCCGAGCGACATCGCATCCACGTGGAGCTCCAGTCCGTCGCCCAGGAGGTCTGTGCGGGCGCCGATCCCGACGAGGTCCACGAGCCCGGACCGGCATGGAAGCCGACGAAGCATCACGATTCCGAGGTCGCCAAGAGCAAGCTGGCCAAGCGCAACCGGTCGAAGCGTCACTGGAAGACGAAGGACTGGAAGCGTCGCACGATCCTCCGCCAGGAGAAGAACGCCCGGATCCGCATGATCCGGGACAATCCGTCGGCTGCAGCCGGCCTCTGAGCCGCTCGCTCGACTCCCGATCGCCGGGGACCGCGTCAGCGCACCTCGCTCCTTCCGCTGGGTGCGCTGACGTGAAGGCGGTACGTTGCCCCGCGCGGCGCGTCAGCAGGGTCCGCCTCGGCTCGACTCACGAGCCGCTCCGACTCGCCTCACGCTCCGCCGTGCGCTCTCGCACGGCAGCGCGGAACTCGGCGATCCGTCGCATCTTGAGGTCTTCGTAGCCCCGGATCTGCATCGGCAGCGCCAGGGCGGCCACGGTCGCCCCGATGTCTGCGCGAGTCGACTCGTCGGCCGATCCGGCCACGTCGAGGTGACGCAGTTCGGCGTCCAGCAGTGCGTCGAACTCGTCGATCAGATCGCGCTCGGCGCGTCGCATCTCGGTCCGGCCGAACGGATCGAGGCGCGTCCCGCGGAGCCGCCTGCTCCGAGCGAGGGTGGCCATGAGCGGACGACCGAGTCGCTCGGGGATCGAGAGCTTCGCGTCGAGTCCGAGTGCCTTCAGCATCGGCGGGTGCAGCCGCCAGCTGATCGTCGCGTTCGGCCCGGCGACCGCCTCGGCAGCGGGACGCACGTCGTCGAGCAGGAGCAGCCGGGCCACTTCGTACTCGTCTTTGTACGCCATCAGCTTGTGGGCCGAGCGCGCGACGGTCTCGGTGAGCGTGCCGAGATCGCGGCCGAGGCCCCGTTCGGCGTCGACCGCTCGCTCCACCACGTCGAGGAACCGAGCGGCGTACTTCGCGTTCTGATAGCCGACGAGGTCCGCGGCGAGCATGATGAGCAGCTCGCGGAGGTCGGGATCGTCACCGACGAGACGCTCGATCCGTGCGGTGAGCTTCGACGGCAGATCTCCGACGAGCACCTCGGGCGATCCACCCGGTCGAGCGGCTGCCGCGCCGTCGACCGACGCCGGGTCGACGATCCAGGCGCGGCCCCAGCAGAAGGCAGCGAGGTTGGCGTCGACCTGGACTCCGTTGAGCGTGATCGCGTGTTCGAGCGACTCGACCGAGATCGGGAGGACGCCGTGCTGGACCGCTGCACCGATGACGAACACGTTCGCCGACGTGGCGGTGCCGAGCAGCGATTCCATCAGCCGACCGGCGTCGGCGAGGCGCGTCGAGCCCGGGATCGAGCGGAGATCGAGACGCGCGAGCAACTCCGAGGTGTCGGGGACCCGCAGGTCGGCGTGACCGACCATCGATCCGGTCGGTGTCGGCGTGGTCGATCCGACCACGACCGTGTGTCCGGACTCGCACGTGTCGAGCGATGCATCGCTCGATGCCGTGAGCAGGTCGAACGCGATCAGCACATCGGCGGTCCGTGCCCCGAGCAGGTTCGAGTGCGGCACGTGATCGCTCGAGAGACGGAGGTCGCTCACGACCGGCCCGGCCTTCTGTGACAACCCGGTCTGGTCGAGTCCGCGGCCGTCGTAGCCGTCGAGCATCGCGGCGGTGGCGATGATCTGTGCGGCCGTGACCACTCCCGTTCCGCCGATCCCGGCGATGCGGACGTCGAGGTGATCGGTGGGGACCCGCACCTCGGGCTCGGGGAGATCGTCGGGAGGTGCGGGGGCCATGAGCGGCCCGACGCCGGATGCGTCGTCGTCGGCCGGCTCGACGATCATGAACGACGGGCAGTCGCCGAGCAGACACGAGAAGTCGAGGTTGCAGGTCGTCTGATCGATCGTCGTCTTCGGCCCGAGGGGGGTGTCCATCGTCTGCACCGACAGGCAGTTGCTGACCTCGCCGCAGTCCCCGCACGCCTCGCAGATCCGGTGGTTGATCACCACCCGGCCGGTCGGTGTGGGCACCTCACCGCGCTTGCGGTGGCGACGCGCTTCGGCGGCGCACGCCTGGTCGTGGATCAGCACGGTCACGCCGGGCACCTCGGCGAGGATCTCCTGTGCCTCGACGATCCGGCTCCGATCCCACACCTCGACCGTGCCGGCCGCGTCGGTCGGCATGTCGGCGTCGTCGAACCGAGAGGCGTCGTCGGCGGTGACGATGACCCGACGGACGCCCTGGTCGATCAGCACGTCGGCGATGGTGGGAACGTCGATCTGGCCCGCCGGGTCCTGTCCACCGGTCATCGCGACCGTGCCGTTGTGGAGGAGCTTGTAGGTGATGTTGACGCCGGCGGCGATCGCCGCCTGGATGGCGAGCTGGCCCGAGTGGAAGAAGGTGCCGTCGCCGAGGTTCTGGATGAAGTGCTCGCGGTCGACGAACGGCGACATCCCGATCCACTGCGCACCCTCGCCGCCCATCTGGGTGAGCCCGGCCGTCGTGCCGACGCGCTCCTCGTCCATGAGCAACGTCATGGTGTGGCACCCGATGCCGGCGCCGACGAGGGCGTCGTCGGGCACCTTCGAACCCCAGTTGTGCGGGCACCCGGAGCAGAAGTACGGCGCTCGCTGCACCGTGAGTGGGATGAGCGCCTTCGCGCGTGCCGGCGGCGGGGGAGGTGCGAGGCGATCGCCGAGGCGGCCTTCGAGTCGCCTGCGGAGCGCGGGAGTGATGGTGTCGGCGGTGATGATGCCGTAGTTGGGGATCAGCTCGGCGCCGTCGGGGTCCCACTTGCCGACCACGCGCGGTGCATCGGCGCTGCCGTACAACGCGTCCTTCACGAGCAGCTCGAGCGTCGGGTTCTTCTCCTCGACGACCACGATCTCCTCGACGGCCCGCCCGAGCCGGCGGGCGACCTCGCCGTCGAACGGCAGCGGCAGTTGAACCTGCAGGAGACGGATCCCGGCGGCCTCGACCTCGGCATCGGTGCCCAGCCCGAGCCGGCGGAGCGCCTCGCGCACTTCGTGATAGGTGATGCCGCAGGCGGCGATCCCGATCCACGCGTCGGACGGGTCGACGGTGAGCCGGTTGAGGTCGTTGGCGGACGAGTAGCGCAGCGCACGCTCGAGGCGGACCGTGCGGATGTCCTTCTCGATCGCCATGTTGATCGGAGGGAGGAGTCGACCGTCGGGTGTGTGCTCGTCGGGCGCCCCGTCGATGTGCATGTCGGGGATGACGATCTGCGTGCGCCCGGCGGACACGTCGACCGTTCCCGACCCGTCGGCGACCGCGGTGACGATCTTCATCGACGTCCAGAGACCGGTCGCCCGGCTCATGGCGATGGCGTGCCGACCCAGGTCGAGCACCTCCTGGACGTCGCCCGGGTAGAAGATCGGCAGGTGGAGGTCCATCAGAGCGAGATCGGAACTCGACGGCACGGTCGAGCTCTTGGCCGCCGGGTCGTCGCCGACGAGGACCACGGCGCCGCCCTTCGGTGATGCCCCCACGTACACGCCGTGGCGGATCGCGTCGCCGGCTCGGTCGAGGCCGGGCGCCTTGCCGTACCAGAACCCGACCACGCCGTCGTACTTCGCGTCGGGCTGACCCGGCGCGAGCTGGCTCCCCATCACCGACGTGGCGGCGAGTTCCTCGTTGAGATTCGGGCGCACGACGATGTCGAGCTGGGGCGCGTGCTCGGCGGCGCGCGTGAACTCCTCGGCCATCGCACTGAGTGGCGATCCCTGGTAACCGGAGCAGAAGGCCGCAGTGTTCAACCCGGCGGCCCGGTCGGCGCGGAGTTGGTCGACGGGCACCCGCGCGAGGGCCTGGATCCCGGTCATGAAGACCGTGCCCGCGTCGGCCCGATACCGGTCGCTCAGCTGGTACTCACGACGCTCGTCGAGGGTCATGCACCACGATACGTCGGCCCGGCCACCTCCCGCAGCGGGGTGCGATGACCTGACGCCACGCACCGCTGGGCGGCCGGCGCGTGCCGTTCAGCGGGCGGTCGACAGCCAGGTCTCGACGATCTCGGCGCGGCGTTCCTGCCACTCCTCGAACGTGATGCCGTACCGCAGGTGGTCTTCCCACACGCCGTTGATCTCGAGGTAGCGCTGGGCGATGCCCTCCTCGCGGATGTCGAGCTTCTCCATCACCCGCCGGCTGCGCATGTTGCGCGGCACGATGCAGATCTCGACCCGGTGCAGCCCGAGCTGCTCGAAGGCGAACTGCATCACCAGCACCACCCCCTCCGCCGTGTACCCGTGCCCGGCGTGGGCTTGATCGATCCAGTACCCGACCGTGCACGACTGCATCGCCCCACGGATCACGTTGTTGAGGTTGACCTCGCCGGCGAGGGTCTTGTCGACGAACAGGCCGAACTGGTAGCCGACGCCGTTCGAGCGGTCGCGGTCACGCTGGAAGCAGCGGGAGGCGAACGCCGAGCGATCGACGACCGGGTCGGGCTGCTGCGGTTGGCGGCGGGGCTCCCACACGGTGAGCCACTCGTCGTTGCGCTGGCGGATCTCGCTCCAGACGTCGAAGTCGGTGGGGGCGAGTGGACGCAACACGACCCGGCGTCCGTAGAGCCGGATGGGGGAGAGCGACTTGGAGGGATGGCGGAGCGGCACGATCACGTCCCTTCCGCGGCGTCGGCATCGGCACCGGTGTCGTTCGCTGGATCGGCGCGCGTGATCGTGACCGTGTCGAGCCCGAGCCGGCGGAGGATCGCCAGCAGGTAGCAGCACGTCGCGACGATCGACTCGACGTGGCCGGGGTCGAGGCCGGGATTGTCGACCCGCTCTGACGAGGGTTCGGCCACGATCGTGCGGAACACCTCGTCGATGTCGCGACGGGCGAGGTCGAGTGGCGGATCGACGTCGTCGCTGCCGATCTCGACCCGCGCCAGCATGACGGCGTGATCGCCGACCACCGTGAGGGCGGGGGCCGCGGCCACGATGGGCGCATCGATGATGATCTCGTCGAGATCGTCGTGGACGCGGCCGAGCGCGTTGGTGAGCTGCTCGGGCGCGGGACGTCCCTTCGGCGGGTCCGCGAGCTCGCTCTCGAGGAGTGTTTCGACGCCGGTCGGCAACGTCCATGCGCCGCCTCCGATCATCCGCAGGTCAGCGTCGCGATCACCGAGGGTCAGCACCAGCTCACCGCTCATCGGCGGCTCTCGGCCAGCCAGTCGGGATGGACCCCCGATGACAACATCGGGTCGGAGGCGAGGTGACGGAGCGTCCATCGGCCGATCGGGTCGTCGCCGCCTGCGAGGAGGTGGGCGACATGGGCGTGCAGGCACTTCACACCGACTCGGGTTCCGCCGACGCCTCCGGTCGGGCGTGGTCCCTCGTGGTGCGGGGGCATCGCTGCCTCGCGCTCGACCGCGTACCGGTCGTGTGTGGCGCGGATCTCGTCGGCGTCGAGCTCGGACTCGGCGGCGCGCACCCCGCCGGCCGATTCGACACGGCTCACGGCTCGGACCAGCCCCGGGTCGACGAGGTAGTAGCGGGTCGGCATCGGTGTGCCGTCGTCGAGCAGTGGCTCGTTGCGGACCACCACCGGGTCACCCGCCGTCGAGCGGACCACCACGTCGAACGCGCCGCGCGGCGGTCGGCCGAGGAGTTCGGCGACGCGCTCGTGATCGGTGGTGCTGGCGTTCATCAGCTCCTGCGTCGGCGCAGGAGGAAGATCATGAGCAACAGTGCGAGCGCGGCGGGGCCGACTCGCTTGAGCACCGAGGAGCCGCTGACGTCCATGAGATCGATCGGCTCGGCGGCCGGACCGTTGATCTTGCGGACCCCGCCCTCGGTCGAGTCCGACGTCTCGGTGGCAGGAGCTGCCGCGGCGGTGGCGGTCGACTCGGCGTCGGCGGTGTCGGCCGCACCGTCGGCGGCGACGTCGGCGTCTTCTTCGTCGAGCATCGTGTTGAGGTTGTCGGCGAACTGCGCCATGAGTTTGGAGCTGACGTCGCCGAGGATGCCGCGACCGAACTGCGCGACCTTGCCCGAGATCTGGAGGTCGGTGGTGACCACGCACTTCGTGCTCGTGGGCGAGAGTGCCTCGGCCTGTGCGGCGATGTCGGCCGTCGCGTTGCCGCGGCCACCGGTGTCGCGCCCCTTGCCCTTGAGCACGGCCCGGTAGTTCTCGTCGTCACGCTCGATGAACTTCGCGTCGCCCTTGAACTGGGTGGCGATCGCCCCGAGCTTCACCTTCACGACGCCGCGGTAGGTGTCGCCCTCGACCTCCTGGAGCTCGGCTCCCGGGAGGCACGGCGCGATCTTCTCCACGTCGGTGATGATCGGCCACGCCTCATCGATCGGCCGATTGACGGTGAACTCGTTGATCAACTGCTCTGCCATTGCTGCAGGTCCTCCACGGTGTCGATGTCCTCGGCCGAACCATCGCACGGTACTTCACGCACCAGATCCGGACGAATCTGCATCAGTGCCCGCGCGCCGTGGTCGCCGTCGTGCGGCAGGAGCGACCACACGTCGCTCGACAGTGAGACCGGATTCCCGCGACGGCTCCGGTACGTGGCGACGGCGATCGGAGCGTCGGGTCCCGGGTGTGCGATCGACCTCCACGCGCTGGGTGCGACGCCCGGCTGATCGCCGAGACCGATGACGACCCGCGCGGCTCCGAGTTCGGCGGCCGCAGCGATCGCACATCGCACCGAGGACATCTGGCCCGTCTCCCAGTCCGGGTTGGCCACCGTGGTGAGAGCGGGACCGTCGTGAGTCGACGAGCGTTCCGCGATCGCTGCGTCGATCACATGGTCGAGGTCGACCGCGCCGGTCACGACGACGGTCGGGCCGACGGCGGCGTCGAGGCAGTGGGCCAGCGATCGGGCGACGACCGACTCGGCCGGACGTGTCGACGTCGCCGGGAGCGCTGCGAGCAGCTTGTGCTCGGGTCCGGCGAAGCGCGACCCCGCGCCGGCGGCGAGCACGACCGCGACGACGCGGTCGACGGGTGCGGCGTCGCTGGTCCGGGGGCCCGTCTCGGAATCACCCACGGCGTCAGTGTGTCGGCCCGTCCCACGGACTGCACGGCGCGGTTGTTCTGGCGCTCACCGTGCCTGCGGAACGCCCGCAGACGGGCGACCAGGTGTCGACACGATGACTGACATGACGGGAAGTTGACGGGAGTACGGGTTGTGTTGCGTTTGAGTGACGAATAGTCTCACGATCACGACATCTTCTGGATCGTCGATCGGACCCGCTCCGCCGTTGCAGCGAGGACCGATCGGGCGGACGACCCCGGACCCCCTGATGCCATTCTCCTCACAGATCCCCCTGTTCCGACGTGCGCGGCCCCTCGCGATGGCCGCAGCCCTCACGGTGGGCGCCGCCGCGGTCACGTTCGTCCCGATCGGCACCGTCGAGGCGTCGCAGGGCGAGCTCGCACGGAACGAACTCGCCGACGAGATCACCGCCACGGCCGATCGTGCGCTCGAGGCACTCGACCGGTACGAGGCGACCGGTGACGCAGCCGCCGAACGGACGCTCGCATGGCACCGCGCCATGACCGCCAAGTACACCGCGCTCCAGCTCGGCTACGACGAACTGCAGATGGTCGACGCGTGGAGCCGGGTCGACCTCGATCGCCAGCGCGTGGTGCTCGCCGCGCTCTCGCAGGTCGGCGTTCCGTATCGCACCAACTCGTCCGTCGAGGACGAGGGATTCGACTGCTCGGGTCTCACGTCGTTCGCGTGGGGCGCAGCCGACGTCGAGCTGTTCCGCCACAGCGGCACCCAGATCAGCGATGCCGAGGACCGCAGTCGTGAGACGGCCCTCCCCGGCGATCTCATCCACTACCCGGGCCACGTGATGCTGTACCTGGGCGTCGACGACGCCATCGTGCACAGCGTCGAGACCGGCCGAACGGTCGAGGTCGACACGATTTCCCAGCGGCGCCGCGACTCGGTGTCCTGGGGCGCACCCGTCGGCTGACCCATCGTTCCCTCGAGCCCCGGGCTCGACGGAACGATCACTCGTCACGAGTGGATCGGTCCGGACGCGTCCTTGAGGCTCGGGACCGCCTTGCCCGTTCGCCGAGCGATGATCTCGGCGCAGATGCTCACGGCGGTCTCCTCGGGCGTGCGAGCGCCGATGTCGAGCCCGATCGGCGACATCAGACGCCCGAGGTCTGCGCCGCTCGTGACACCCACCTCGGCCAGCCGCTCCATCCGCTTCGAGTGCGTCTTCCGGCTGCCCATCACGCCGATGTAACCGACCCGCGTGGCGAGAGCGCCCTGCACCGCCGGGACGTCGAACTTGGGGTCGTGGGTGAGGATGCACACGGCGTCGCGGGGCCCCAGCTCGCCGCCGTGCTCGTCGAACATCGGCGTCGGCCACGTGACCCGGACGGCGTCGGCCATGGGGAAGCGGCGCTTCGTGGCGAACACCTCGCGGGCGTCGCACACGGTGACCCGGTAGCCGAGCACCTTCGCCACCCGGGCCAACGCCGCCGTGAAGTCGACCGCACCGAAGATCCACATCTGCGGCGGGGGCGCGTGCGACTCGACGAACACCTGGACCGTCGGCTGATCGACGAGGTCCTCGGGAGTGGTCTGCCCCTCGGGTCCGTAGCTGCGCACCCCCGAGCGTGCGGCTTCGAGTTCGGCGACGGCGTCGCGTGCCGCCACGCGATCGAGTTCCGGGTGGCCGAGTGTGCCGATGGGGTCGTCGCCGTCGGTCGTGACCAGGAGCTTCGCGCCGACGTTCGGTCCCTCGATGACGGTGATCAGTGCAACCGGTTGCTCGGCGTCGAGCAGCTCGGCGTATCGAGCGAACCAGGGTTCGATCGGCGACGGCGATCCCGGGTCGGTCACCCGACGAGTTCCTCGATGAACAGGTGGATCGTTCCGCCGCACGTGAGGCCGACGGCGAACGCCTCGTCGTCGGAGTAGCCGAACGTGACGACGCGCGGTTCGGTCGTGCCGTCGAGGATCGACAGCGCCTCGCCCACGACGGCACCTTCGACGCAGCCGCCCGACACGCTGCCCGCGACCTCACCCGACTCGGTGACCGCCATGGCGGCTCCGGGCAGGCGCGGACCCGAGCCCTCGATGTCGACGACGCGTGCGACCGCGATCCGCTCGCCCGACTCCTGCCACCGGCGGATGTCACCCAGCAGTTCCTTCATCACTCTCTCCTGTCATCTCGTGAGGATCGGCGACCCCGGGTGTCGTCGATGCTCACGAGAACGCGATTCAGGGGCGGTCGTCGCCGATCACCCGGGTCAATTCTTCCATCGCTTCGACCGAATGCCCCTCGACGAAGTGGTCGACGTGGGGAAGGGCGGCCGCCATCCCCCGCGCCAGCGGTGCGTAGCCCGGCGTGACCTTCAGCGGGTTGACCCAGACCAGTCGATGTGTCACCCGCTGCAGCCGCTCCATCTGCTCGGCGAGCAGCTCGGGATCACCACGGTCCCATCCGTCGGACAGGATCACCACGATCGAGTTGCGAGCGAGTCCGCGCACGCCCCACTCGTCGTTGAACGCCCGCAACCCCTCGCCGAGACGCGTCCCACCGCTCCAGTCGAGCACTCGCTCGGAGGCGGCCGTGAGTGCGCGGTCGGGATCACGGCTCGTCAGCTCGCGGGTGATCCGAGTGAGTCGAGTGCCGAGCGCGAACGCCTCGACCTTCTGACGACCGGCGACCGCCGCGTGCACGAAGCGGAGCAAGGCGCGCGCGTACGGCTCCATCGATCCACTCACGTCGAGCAGGAGGACGAGCCGACGCAGCCGCGTGCTCGGTTCACGATGGTGACGGCGGATCGGTTCGCCCCCGCTGCGGATGGTGGCCTGCACCGTGCGGCGGATGTCGGGGCGGGGAGTGGCCCGACGGCTCGGGCCCAGACGGAGCGACGAGCGGGGCGAGCCGGCGAGGCGGAGGTCGGACATGAGCGACTGCGCCATGATCAACTCCTCGTCGGAGTACTGAGCGAAGTCCTTCTGTCGCAACACCTCGGTGGACGAGAACCGCAACTCGATCGTGGGGTCGTCGTTCGCACCGCCGGCGACGTCGTCCTCGTCGGACGAATCGTCTCCGTCGTCGACCGCGATGGTGATCGACTGGACGACGTCGTCCTCGTCCCCGTCGCCCGATGCTGACCGGCGATCGAAGAACACGGCGAACGCGCGGTCGAACACCTCGATGTCCTCCGGGCGCCGGGCGAGGGTCGCACGCCCGGCCCAGTAGACCCCGTCGCGATCGTCGACGCCGACCGCACACAGCGCCTCGGCGAAGAGGTGGGTGCAGCTCGTGGGCACCGACACACCCGCGCCGCGCAGGATCCGCGAGAACGCGACGGCGATCCGCGCCGGATGGCTCAGTGGCGAGGAACCCGGCGGTGGAGGGTCGAGCACGGTCACGGGTGGATCACCCGTGGAGCAGTCCCTTGGAGAACGCCTGCTGGACGATGGCGGCGATGCCGCTCTCGTCGACGCGCTGGTGATCTTCGCGGTACTTGAGCACCGTGCCGAGCGTGTTGGTGACCAGGCTCTCGTCGAGCTTCGACGCGCCGAGTCGGCCCAACGCCGCGGCCCAGTCGATGGTCTCGGCCACGCCCGGCGGCTTGTACAGGTTGAGGTCGCGCATCGCCTCGACCGCCGCCGCCACCTGGCGTGCGAGGTCGTCGCTGACATCGGGAACGCGCAGTTTCACGATCGAGACCTCGCGCTCGAATCCCGGGTGTTCCACCCAGTGGTAGAGACACCGACGCTTCAGCGCATCGTGCACGTCGCGGGTGCGGTTCGACGTGAGGACGACCAGCGGAGGGCGCTCGGCCCGGAACGTGCCCACCTCGGGCACGGTGACCTGATAGTCGGAGAGCACTTCGAGCAGGTACGCCTCGAACTCGTCGTCGGCGCGATCGACCTCGTCGATGAGCAGGACCGGAGGTGGACCCTCGACCGGCTGGATGGCACGGAGCAGCGCACGCTTCACGAGGAACCGATCGCCGTACAGCTCCGACTCGAGTTCGTCGGCGGACCGCCCGGCGGTCTCGCCCGTCGCCTCGGCCGCACGGAGATGCAGGAGCTGGCGCGAGTAGTCCCAGTCGTAGACGGCCTGAGCCACGTCGATGCCCTCGTAGCACTGCAGACGGATCAACTCGCCCCCGGTCGACGCAGCGAGCGCCTTGGCGAGTTCGGTCTTGCCGACTCCGGCCTCGCCCTCGAGCAGCAGCGGCCGCTGGAGCGACATCGCCAGGAAGACGGCGGTGGCGATCCCCTCGTCGGGGAGGTATCCCTGTTCCGCGAGCGAGGTGCTCACGTCGGCCGGAGTCATCGGAGCGACGTTACCGGTCGCCGCACGGCATGACCGTTCCCACCTGCGTGGGGCCAGACTGCCCCGATGCGGATCGAGGTCCACGCGCCTGACGCGACCGACCTCACCCTGGTCGACGATCACGGTCGTCGGTCGTTCCGCCCGGGCGCCGCACGTGGATGGTGGGTCGTCGACGTCGGCGACGGCGACCGGTACGGCATCGTGGCCGAGGGCCCCGGCGAGCGATGCGACCCCCGCCGGATCCTGATCGATCCGTCGGCGACGGCGGTCCACTTCCCCGACGGACACTCACGGATGGCGGCGCGACCGTCGAGTCGCGACAACCACGAGATCGCGCCGCGAGCGGTGAATCGTCCGTGGCCTGCGGCGCGACCCGGACGCCGCACCACGCGTCCGAGGGTGGTGTGCGAGTTGCACGTCCGTGGCGCCACGATGACCCGTGGCGTCGAGGCGCACGGCACCTACGGCGCGCTGGCAGCCGAGATCCCCCGTCTCGCCGCGCTCGGCGTGTCGGTCATCGAGCTGCTCCCGGTCCAACAGTTCGATCCCGACGAGCCGAACTACTGGGGGTACATGCCGTTGCTCTTCGGCGCGGTGCACGATCGGTATGCCGAGGGCGACGATCCGGCGACCGAGTTGGCCGACCTCGTCGAGGCCGCCCACGCCCACGACGTCGAGGTGTGGATCGACGTCGTGTTCAACCACACCACCGAGGAGGACGAGCACGGTCCGACCTACCACCTTCGGGCACTCGCCGACAGCGCGTCGTACCTGCAACAGGTCGACGGTACGTACGTCAACGACGCGGGGACCGGCAATGTGGTCGACGTGACCGATCCCGCGATGCGTCGTCTCATCCAGACCTCGCTCGACCGGTTCGCCGATCTCGGCATCGACGGGTTCCGGTTCGACCTCGCCGCCATCCTGGCTCGCGACGAGTCGTTCATCCGCGGGCTCGGCGACTGGGCCGCCGCTCGTGACGTCGAGATGGTCGCCGAGCCGTGGGACCTCGCGTCGTACCGGCTGGGTCGAGCGTGGCCCGACCCGCGCTGGAAGCAGTGGAACGACCGGTTCCGCGACGACGTGCGCGGGTTCCTGCGCGGCGAGCCCGGGCTCGTCCCCGCGATGATCCAGCGGATCCAGGGCAGTCCCGATCTCTTCCACTCGCCCTCCGACACCGTCAACTTCCTCACCGCACACGACGGGTTCACGATGTACGACCTCGTCGCCTACGACCGCAAACACAACGAAGCGAACGGTCACGGGAACACCGACGGGTCGAGCAACAACCGATCGTGGAACTCGGGGTGGGAGGGCGACCGCGACGTTCCCGACGCCGTGATGACGCTGCGGCGGCGACGACTCCGCAACGCCTGGACTCTGCTCGCGTTGAGCCAGGGAACGCCGATGTTCGTGCTCGGTGACGAGTTCGCCCGCACACAGGGCGGGAACAACAACCCGTACAACCAGGACAACGAGACGTCGTGGGTCGACTGGATCCGGCAGAAGGAGTGGGGTGATCTCGAGGCCTTCGTCGGACGCCTCCTCGACCTGCGTGCGAACCACCGCCTGCTGTCCGACACCGACCGGTGGTGGGGCACCTCGATCGGGTTCCACGGCGCCGACGGCGCACCCGACCTCGCCCACCACTCGCGATCCCTCGCGTGGCACCTCGGCGACCTGTACGTCGTGGCCAACATGTGGTGGGAGGCGCTCGACGTCGCCATCCACGAACCCGGCCACTGGCAGACGCTGATCGACACCACCGATGAGCAGGGGTTCGTCGACCCCGTGACCGTCGACCCGAGGATCCGCGTCGGGCCGCGCTCGATCGTCGTCCTCCGTCGAGCGGGTCTCGCGGCGCCTCCCCGCTGATCGCATCGCGATCGGTCGACGCCTACTCTCGGCGGCATGGATCTGGGAATCAGGGGACGCCGAGCAGCGGTCGGCGGCGGGTCGTCCGGTCTCGGTCTGGGCGTGGCCCGGGCACTGGTGGCCGAGGGTGTCGAGGTCGCCATCTGCGGCCGACGGGCCGAGGCGATCGAGGCGGCCGCGGCCGAACTCGGCGAGGGTGCGGTCGCCGTGGTCGCCGACCTCTCGACGCCCGAGGGCGCTGCGGGATTCGTCGCCGACGCCGAGGCGGCGCTCGGCGGGCCGATCGACATCCTCGTCCCCAACGCCGGCGGACCACCGCCGGGCAACTTCGAGACGACCCCCGTCGACGCCTATCCCGCGGCGCTCGATCTCAACCTCATGTCGGTCGTGGCGATGTGTGACGCCGCCGTCCCGGGGATGCGCGAGCGCGGGTGGGGGCGGGTGGTCGCCATCACCTCGGTGTCGGTGCGCCAGCCGATCGCGAACCTGATCCTGTCGAACACGGCGCGCGCCGGGGCGACCGCCTTCCTCAAGACCCTGGCGCTCGAGGTGATCGGCGACGGAGTCACCGTCAACAGCGTGCAACCCGGTCTCCACGACACACCCCGCCTCGACGCTCTGTACGACGATGCGACGAAGGGGGCGATGCATCTCGGCGACGCCGACGACTTCGGCTCGGTGGTGGCGTTCCTGTGCGGTCAGCAGGCGAAGTTCACCACCGGCGTGCAACTGCACGTCGACGGCGGGACCTACGCCGGGCTGCTCTGACGCTCGTCGACGTCGCCGGCCGACGTGTCGCCGATCGGCACGTCGCCGGTCGGAGCGACGTCGGTCGGCCCGTCGCTCGAATCGGAGCGACGCTCGAGGCGATCTTCGATGCGGGCCCACAGGGCGAAGGACACCCCCACGATCGCCCATCCTGCGAGGGCGTCGACGAAGTAGTGCTCGGCGAAGTACATCAGCGAGACCGCCATCACCGCTGGGTACAGGAGCATCACGGCACGCCACCGCCACGACGTGACCCACCGGAACGCGAACACCACGACGAACAGGGAGAACGCCGAGTGCAGTGACGGCATCGCTGCGACGGGGTTCGCCCAGTCACGACCGGTGTCCCACGCCTGCACGGCCGCGTCGAGGCCGATGTGCCGCCAGCCGTTCCCGGTCGGCCGACGGAGCGGCGGGAGCGCTCCGTATCCGTACGCCGGGTCGCCGGCCATCCACGGCGGAGCGGTGGGGAGGACGACGAACATCCCGCACGCGATCACGAGCAGCGTGGCGAACCGTCGCATGAATCGCAGCCACTCCTGGCGGTTCAGGAACCACAGGAGGGCGATCGTGACCGGCGGGACGATGAAGTGGCTGTAATAGACCATCGACCCGATCACGTCGTACCAGCGCACCGTGCCGATCGGCTCGAGGAACGTCTGCTGGAGCCAGACGACGCCGTCGTTGCCGAGGAAGAGGACGCGGTCGATGTTGCGGACCGACTCGACCTGGATCGGGAACCCCAGTCCGTCGGCCAGCCCGCGGCTCTCGGCGTAGAACAGCCACAGGACGGCGAAGAGCAGGAAGTCGCCGAACGCCCGGACCCACGCTCTCGGCGGTCGGCCGACCGACGCGACGGCGAAGAACAGCGCCAGCGACGACAGGACCAGGACGTGGTTGATGATGATCCCGCGGGTGGCGAACCACCACACGTACCCGACCCCGTATGCGGCGAGGAGGACCCACCGGAGGGTGGTCCAGGGGCTCCGCCGATGGGTGACCGGCGTGTCGTCGGACGGCTCGGCGGACACACCCGACTCGAGCGCGTCCGCGACCATGGCCGCCGACGTTACCCGTCGTTCACCTGCCGGTCAGCCAGCAGCAGCGAGAAGCTCGAACGACACCGGGTCAGCTGCTCGCTTCGTCGAGCGCCCGCTTGGTGAGCACGCGGGCGAGGTGCTGGCGGTACTCGACCGAGGCGTTGAGGTCGGAGGTGGGGTCGGTCCCCTCGGCGGCCTGCGCTGCGGCGTCCTCGACCGACGCGCCCGACGACAGGGCGTCGGACACGCCGCTCGCGAGGATCGGCACCGAGCCCATGTTGACCAGACCGACTCCCGAGTCGCCGTTGCGACGCCACGCGGCGACTCCGACGATGGCCCAGTCCTGCGCCCGACGGTTGAACTTCTGGAACGACCAGCCGGCGCCGTTCATCTTCGGCACGCGGATCTCGGTGAGCATCTCGTCGGGCGCGAGCGACGTGGTCAGGAAGCCCTCGAAGAAGTCGCTGGCGGCGATCTCGCGGCTGCCGTTCGGACCCTGAGCGACGTAGGTCGCGCCGAGCGCCAGCGTGGTGGCCGGGAGGTCGGACGCCGAGTCGCTGTGGGCGATCGAGCCGCCGATGGTGCCGCGGTGACGGACCTGCGGATCGCCGACGTGGGATGCCGCGTGGGCCAGGAGCGGGACGTGCTCCTTCAGCAGGTCGGAGTTCTCGACGTCCATGTGGCGGGTCAGCGCACCGATCGCGATGACGTCGCCCTCCTCACGGATGTAGGACAGATCGGACACTCGGCCGATGTCGATCAGCATCGACGGCTGAGCGAGCCGCAGCTTCATCAGCGGAACGAGGCTGTGCCCGCCCGCCAGGAACTTGGCTTCGTCACCGTGCTGCCCGACGAGGCTGATCGCTTCCTCGGCCGAACCGGCCCGGACGTAGTCGAACTTGGCGGGGATCATCGCTGGGTCTCCTCGTTGGTGGCGGTGCTGACGGTTGCGGTGGTGGTGGAAGTGAGACTCACGACTGGGCCGCCTGGATGGCGTTCCACACGTTGAGCGGGCTGGCAGGCATCTGGATGTCGTCGACGCCGAGCCCGGAGAGGGCGTCGACGACGGCGTTCATCACACACGGAGCGGCGCCGATGGTGCCGGCCTCGCCGACTCCCTTGACGCCCATCTCGTTGGTGGGCGACGGGGTGACCGATTCGCCCATGGTGATCGGTGGCACGTCGCTCGCGGCCGGCACGAGGTACTCGGCGAGCGTGGACGACTGCAGGTTGCCGTCCTCGTCGTAGCGAGCCTCCTCCCACAGCGCCTGGGCGAGTCCCTGGATCACACCGCCGTGGACCTGGCCTTCGACGATGAGCGGGTTGACCTGGACGCCGCAGTCGTCGACCGCGACGTACTGCAGCACCTCGATCTCGCCGGTGTCGACGTCGACCTCGACGGCGCACATGTGTGTGCCGAACGGCCAGGAGAAGTTCGGCGGGTCGTAGGTGACCTGTGCCTCGAGGTTGGGCTCGAGACCATCGGGCAGATCGTGGGCGGTGAACGCCTCGAAGGCGACACCGGCCAGCGGCATCTCCTTGTCGGGCTGGCCCTTGACCTTGAAGACGCCGCCGAGGAACTCGAGGTCGTCCGGGCTCGCCTCCATCTGGTGGGCGGCGATCTGCTTCGCCTTGTCGATGACCTTGTCGCAGGCCATCCCGATCGCGACACCGCCGACCGGCAACGATCGCGAGCCGTAGGTGTCGAGGCCGAGCGGAGCGATGGCCGTGTCTGAGTGGAGCACGTCGACGTCGGCCGGATCGATGCCGAACTTCTCGGCGGCGATCATGGACCATGCGGTCTCGTGACCCTGACCGTGTGGTGCGGTGCCGGTGACGACTTGGACCTTCGACGTGGGCAGCACCCGCACCGTGGCGGACTCCCAGCCTCCCGCCGAGTAGTTCAGCGAGGCGAGGACACGTGACGGCGCGAGTCCGCACATCTCGAAGTACGACGAGACGCCGATGCCGAGTCTCTTGGACGCGTTCGGCGTGTTCTGCTGTGACTGCTTGGCTCGCAGACCGTCGTAGTCGAGGAGCCCTGCGGCCACGCTGGCCGCCTTGTCGTGGTCACCCGAGTCGTACACGAGTCCCGTGTAGGCCTCGTACGGATACTTCTCGGTCGGGATGAAGTTGCGTCGACGTAGCTCGAGTGGATCGACCCCGACCTTGCGGGCCAGCGCGTCCATGGCGTGCTCGATGGCGTAGGTCGCCTCGGGACGACCGGCCCCGCGGTAGGCGTCGGTCGGCGTCATGTTGGTGAACACCGACGTGCAGGAGAAGTCGAACGCCTTCGGCATCTCGTAGACACCGGCGTACAGGAACCCGCCCAGCAGCGGCACGCCCGGCGTGACGAGCTGCAGGTAGGCGCCCATGTCGCCGATGAGGCGCACCCGCATGGCGGTGAGCTTCCCGTCGGCGTCGGCGGCGAGCTCGATGTCCTGGATCTGCGCCCGTCCGTGAATGGTGGCCTGCGTGTTCTCGCTGCGCTCCTCGTTCCACCGGACCGGCGTGTTGAGGGTGCGGGCGAGGGCGACGCAGAGCAGCTCCTCGGCGTAGACGTTGAGCTTCGAGCCGAAGCCGCCGCCGACCGCCGGACACACCACCCGCATCTGGTGCTCGGGGATGCCGAGCGTGAGCGCCGTCATCACCTTGAGGATGTGCGGTACCTGCGTGGCCGAGTACAGCGTCATGTCACCGCCGAACGGCTGTGGCATGGCGACCACCGCCCGGGGCTCCATGGCCATCGGGATCAGGCGCTGCTGGACGTAGCGCTCGTTCACGACGTGGGTCGCCTCGTCGAAGGCCTTCTGGCAGTCGCCCTCGGACTCCTCGATGACGAGCGGCCACGTGTACGACACGTTGGTGCCGATCTCGTCGTGGATGATCGTCTGGTCGGAGAGCGCCTCCTCGAGACCGAGCACGGGCTTCAGCGGCTCGTACTCGACGTCGATCGCCTCGAGTGCGTCGCGGGCGATGGCGTCGGACTCGGCCAGCACACACGCGACGCCGTCGCCGACGTACTTCGCCTTGCCGACGGCCAGCGGGTAGTGCGCCGGATTCTTCATGTCGTCGGTGACCGGCCAGGCGCAGGGCATCGGCGACGCCCAGGTGTCGAGCAGATCGGCGCCCGTGTAGACGCTGTGCACGCCCTCCATGGCGGCCGCGGCCGACGTGTCGATCGAGACGATGTTGGCGTGGGCGAAGGGGCTGCGGAGCACCGCCAGGTGCAGTGCGCCCGGCACCTTCATGTCGTTGGTGTAGACGGCCTCGCCGGTGAGCAGGGCCGGGTCCTCCTTGCGGAGGAGTCGTGAGCCGAGCACTCCGTTGCCGGTGCTCGTGGTGTCGTCGGTGACGGTCATGGCTGGAACCCCCATTCCAGGTGTGATCGAGTTGCGGAGAACGGTGCACGACGTGCCGGGCACGTCACGCGACTCAGGCGTTGGCGGCGGCCAGGACGCTCTTGACGATGTTGTGGTAGCCGGTGCAGCGGCAGAGGTTGCCCTCGAGACCGAGGCGCACGTCGTCCTCGGTCGGGTTCGGGTTCTCCTCGAGGAGGCTGGTGGCGGCCATGACCATGCCCGGGGTGCAGTAGCCGCACTGGAGACCGTGGTTCTCCATGAAGGCCTGCTGCATCGGGTGCAGCGTTCCGTCGGCGGCGGCCATGCCCTCGATCGTGGTGACCTCGCCGCCGTCGGCCTGGGCGGCCAGGATGGTGCAGCTCTTCACGGCCTCGCCGTCGAGGTGGATCGAGCAGGCGCCGCACGACGACGTGTCGCAGCCGATGTTCGTGCCGGTGAGCCCCGCGTGCTCGCGGATGTAGTGCACGAGGAGCGTCCGGGGCTCCACGTCGTAGCTGTGCGCGGTGCCGTTGATGGTGATGCTGACTTCCACGTGGACCCCCCAAGAGTCGTGTCGCTGACCGTCCACGGAGGCGTCCGGAGACGGCGGGGCTCCATCATGCACCATCCGCACGTGCCCGACGTCACGGATCCATGCCTTGTGCGCTCGTGTTGACGAACGACCGGCATCGCGACCGCCCGAACAGCTAGGTGCGGACCGCGGGAGCGCGTCAGGTGAAGAGCTCGATCGTGTCGGTGATGGTGAGATACACGAGGAACCCCATGATCACCGTGCCGAAGATCGTGTAGTGCCACCGTTTCGAATGGTCGGCACGCCAGAACCGGCGGATCGAGTAGACGATCGACACCATGGCGACGATGCCGATCAGGATCCCGAGCACCGGACCGACGCTCTGCGCGATGCCCACCGCGGGCAGCACGAAGGGGAAGACGATGTACATCAGGAGGCACCGGCACGTCGTGTAGGCCAGCGACTTCTGGAACGCGGACCGCGCCTCGGCAGCGGTGCCGGTGCGGCCCTCGGGGAGGCGCAGGAGCCGCCGCATGAACCGGTCGGCCGCCGAATCGGACCGCGACCGCTCGGGTGCGCCGACGGCGGGGGACCTCTCGCCGGCGGCCAGAGCGGCGGCGGCGTCGGTCTCGTCGGGCAGCGTGCTCATGGCTCCCGTGAACGGTAGATCGCCGCGACCCCCGCCACAACGTCACGCGGGTGGTCGACGATCATTCGAACGCCGGCGGCGTCGAGCTCTTCGTTCGTTCCGAACCCCCAGGAGACTCCGATGCAGTCGATGCCGTGGAGATGTGCACCTTCGACGTCGTGGTTCCGATCGCCGAGCATGATCACGTGGTCGAGCGCGATGCGGTCGTGCCGGCCGATACGGAGTTGATCGAGCGCATGGGCGATCACCTCGCCCTTGGTCCGCCGGTCGCTGCCCGGCAACTCGGACGCGCCGGCCCGCACGGCGAAGTGATGGCTCAGCTCGAAGTGGTCGAGGATCCGATGCGCCAAGGCTTCGGGTTTGGCGGTGGCGATGCTGAGTGTGTGGCCTGCCGAGCGGAGCCCGTCGAGCATCTCGGGAACACCGTCGTAGATCTCGTTCTCGAGCCATCCGGCGTCGTCGTAGCGGCGCCGGTACGCGGCGATCACGTCGGGGACGTCGTGCACGTCGATGCCGACCGTCGGGAACGACAATTCGAACGGGGGGCCGATCAGCGATCGAATCGTCTCGGCGTCGGGGGCCGGATATCCGCACTCGGTGAACGCATGGATCAGCGACCGTCCGATCCCGGGCTCCGAGTTCGAGATCGTCCCGTCGAGGTCGATCAGCACGTGGGTGGTCGGCGCCCGCATCGCCCCAGTCTGGGCCCCGACGCACCGTCCGGGACGGTGACCCTCGTCCCGCCGGGAGGGCGCGCCCGGCCGAGCCGCCGGCCGCGGGCTAGACGACGGGTTTCGCCATCCGCGACAGGCGCCGGAAGTCCTCGTCCGTCCCGACCGCGATGATGATGTGGTCGGGGTCGATCATCGTGTCGCCTCGTGGATTGGTCGTGAATTCACCCGAGGGCTTGCGGAGCGCGAGCACGAGCGCTCCGCTCGACTCCCGGAGGTTCGCCTCGCGCAGTGTCGTGCCGGCGAGTGGCGAGCCGTCGGGGATCGAGAACTCGCGGAGGCGGAACTCGAGCGATCGATCGTGCATCACGACGTCGACGAACTCGGCCACGTTCGGGCTCGACACGAACGACGCCATGCGAGCGGCGCCCAGCTCCTGGGGATTGACGACGCGGTCGGCGCCGGCGTGCTGGAGCTTGGGGATGCTCTCGTCGGCGCGGGCGCGAGCGACGATGAACAGGTCGGGCACCAGATCGCGACACGACAGCGTGACGAAGAGATTCTCCGCGTCGGTGTCGATCGCAGCGACGAGTGCCCGCGCTCGCTCCACGCCGGCGGCGAGCAGGACGTCGTCGTGTGTGGCGTCGCCGATCACGACCGGGAACTCGATGTGCGACGTCCGGTCGATGCTCTGGTCGATCACGACGACGTCATGGCCCTCCATCTGGAGGTCGTGGGCGACGGCACTGCCGACGCGACCCCAGCCGCACACGATCGTGTGTCCGCTCATCTGGTTGATCCGGCGGTCCATGCGTCGCCTCCCGACGAGCTCGCTGAGGTGGCCCTCGACCACGGTCTGGACGACGAGGGTGAACGTGTAGAGCACCGTCGACACTCCGACGACGATGAGGACGATGGTGAAGATCTTCTCGTCGGCGCCGAACGTGTCGTCGACGTCGAGTTCCCGGTACCCGACCGTCGTGATCGAGATGATCGTCATGTACACGGAGTCGAGCCACGAGAGTCCGAGGATCCGGTACCCGATCGTGCCGACCGCCGAGATCACGACCACCGCGCCGATGGCGACGCGAAGGCGATCGGCGGTCGATCTCATCGGGCGCCGACAGTAACCGTCGCCGATCGAGTGGTGGACCGGCCCGTCGTGGCGTCGCCGAGAGCCGTGAGACGCGCCGAGTCAGCCGTCGTCGAGTTTCTCGAGCCCGGTTCGCGCGAACACGAGAGCGAACGCCGACAGCACCGCGAGGGCGAGGAGGCCCCCCCACGTGTCGTTCCAGGTGATGTCGGGATCGAGGAATCCGAGGCGGGCGAGGCGGAGCACGTTGGTGAACGGGTTGATCCGAGCGACGGGTTCGAGCCAGCCCTCGATGATGAACAACGGCGTCTGCGCGTTGGAGAGGAACAGGGCGAGGAAGAACGTGAGCTGCATGATCGCGGCCGCCCGCATGTCGCGGAACCGGTAGGCGAGCCCGAGCGACCAGCCCGATCCGATCACCGCCATGCCGATTCCCGAGATGTACAGCGGGAGCAGTCCGATCGCTCCGTGCGTGAGGCGCGCGCCGGCGATGAACCCGACGATCACGACGATCGTGGTGACCAGCACCGCCCGAACCAGCGCGGAGAGCAGCGGACCGAGGATGAGCGCCCAACGCGACACCGGCGTCATCCGGAGCCGGTCGTAGAACCCGTTCTCGAGGTCGCGGATCATGGCGAACCCCAACCCGATCCCGGCGAACCCGCAGCCCATGATGACGGCGAGCGGCAAGTACCAGTTGATCGATCGATCGGTGGGGAAACCGGGGATCCGGATGATGGCGAAGAACGTCCCGGAGAATGCGACCGCCTGGAAGATCGGCATGGCGACCGACGGAAGGAACGCCGACGGCAGTCGAGTGAGGTTCATCACGCTGCGCCGGCCGAGGCCGACGGCGGCCGACACCGTGCCGGTACGGGCGACGTTCGTGGCCGCCGAGGGGGTGGACATCGTGCGGGTCATCGGCCCCCCAGTCGCCGACGGAGCGCTCGGATCGCCAGCGCGATCGTCACGACGGACAGTCCCGCGGGGATGAGGATCGCCCGGGTCACGGCCGAGGCGGTGAATCCGTCGATCACCAGATCGCGCATGCCCTCGACGAGATGCGAGATCGGGTTCCAGTCGGCGAGAGTGCCGTACAGCCCGCTCATCGTCTCTCTCGGGAAGAACGCCGAGGAGAAGAAGAGCGCGATGAACAGCAGCGGGAACGCGCCCTGTACGGCCTCGGCCGACCCGGTGCGGATCGCCATGGCGGCCATGAGCGCGCCGATCGCCAGCGCGAGGACCGCTCCGGACAGGATCATCACCAGCACCGCGGGAACGCCGCCCTGGATCGTCATCCCGAACGGCAGCAGGACCACGCAGAACACCACCGTCTGCAGCGCGCCGTAGGCCATGCCGCCGGCGAGTCGGCCCACGATGATGCCGGTGCGGCTCGTCGGCGCGGCCAGCAACCGTTCGAAGAAACCGTTCTCGATGTCGGTCGCGAGCGCCGACGCGCCGACGGTCGACCCGAAGAGGATCCCCTGGACGATCGCCCCCGCCAGCGCGAAGTCGAGGTAGGAGTCGACCTCGGGGAAGCCCGGGATCGACGTGGCCCGGCTGAAGCTCGCCGTGCCGAGCGCGGCGAAGAACAGCGGGAAGATGAGCGACGGGACCACCAGGGACGGCTGGCGTGCCAGCGCCACGATGGCCCGGCGCGACATCGCCCACCACTGGGCCATCCGGTTCGTGCGCGACATCGACGCGGCGGGTCCGCGACGCGACGAGGACGCCGCCTCGGTGGTGGCGACGCTCACTCGGCGCCCTCGAGCCGGTAGCCGGTCGCCTCGGCGAAGACGTCGTCGAGGCTGGGTTCGTGGACCTCGACGTTGCGGATGTGGATCGACGACTCGTCGAGTGCCCGGATCACGTCGGACACGCCGGACGCGCCGTCGCTCATCCCGACGCCCAACGTGCCCTCGGGGCTCGGACGCAGGTCGCCGAAGCGGGCGAGCACCTCGTTGGCGCGGCGTGCGACCTCGGCATCGGTGCTCTCGGCGAACGTCACGAACAGTGTCGGTGTGCCGATCTCGGCCTTCAGTTCGTGCGGGCGACCCTTCCGGACGATCCGCCCGTGGTCGATGATCGCGATCCGCTCGGCGAGTTGGTCGGCTTCCTCGAGGTACTGCGTCGTGAGGAGCACGGTGGTGCCGTCGTCGTTGAGTCGACGGATCTCGTCCCACAGCGAGATCCGGCTCATCGGATCGAGACCGGTGGTCGGTTCGTCGAGGAAGAGCACCGACGGCTCGTGGATGAGCGACAGTGCGAGGTCGAGCCGGCGCCGCATGCCACCCGAATAGGTGCCCACGCGCCGGTCGCCCGCTGCGGTGAGCCCGACCCGTTCGAGCAGCTCGCCGGTGCGTGCGGTGTGGGTGGCCGGTGGGAGGCCGTACAGCACCGCCTGCAGGCGAAGCAGTTCCACGCCGGTCATCAGCGGATCGATCGCCGCGTCCTGCAGCGCGACGCCGATGCTGCGGCGCACCGCGTCGGCCTCGTGCACGACGTCGTGGCCGGCGACCCGGGCCGAGCCGCCGGACGGCCGGAGGAGGGTCGTCAGCATCCGGACCGTCGTCGACTTGCCCGCGCCGTTCGGGCCGAGGAACCCGAAGACCTCGCCGGCCGGGATCCGCAGGTCGACGCCGTCGACCGCGACGATCGCATCGTCGCCCGACCCGAAGCGGCGCTCGAGTCCGTCGGCCTCGATGGCGTACGTCATGGAGTCACTCGGCGGCGCGCTGCTCGACATCGGACTCATGCTGCCACTCCGTGTGCGATGTGTCGCGAACGAGTTGGTGTTGATGCGCGAGGCACCGTGTGGTCGGGGCGACGGGTGTCACCGTTCGCTGGGCCATGTGTGGTCGTGCAGCCCGTGGGACGATCGGATGATGCCGGCCGCGGTCGAGTTCACCGTCCACCACTCGTTCTCCCAGCCGTCGCGCACGGTGTGGGACGAGATGATCGACTGGAAGGGGCACGAGAAGTGGATTCCGCTGACCACCGTCGACCTCGGCCCGGAGCCCCATGACCAGGTGGGTTCCACGTTCACGGCCTTCACCGGAGTGTGGAAGATCGGTCTCGAGGATCGGATGCGGGTCACCCAGATCGACTGGGACGAGGAGACCTCGACCGGGACGTGCTGGGTCGAGAAGCTCGGCCCGATCCTGCTCGGGCGCGCCGGGTTCACCGTGCGGCCCGACGACTCGGGAACGGGATCCTCGGTCGAGTGGATCGAGGACGTGCAGGCCAAGTACCTGCCGGGGTTCGTCGCCCCGATCGCGGGCAAGGTCGGGGCGATCGGCTTCCAGCAGGGAATGAAGAGCCTCGCCAAGGTCCTCGACCGCGCCTGACCGGGCCGGACAAACGGTGTCCGACACCGTGTGTCCGATGGTCACGCAGACCGGAGGATGTCGCGGATCAGCGGCTCGTAGTGCTCGAGTGGGTTGCTGACGTAGTCGGCGTCGAACGCCGTCTGGTCGTACGCCGCGCAGAAGTGCTCGGTGTACTCGAAGTGCTCGTTGTCGCGGAACTGCTCGCGGGTGTCGCGATCCATCCCGAGGTGATGCCAGAAGTAGTAGCCCTGGAAGATCCCGTGGTTCTTCACCATGAAGTAGTTCGCCTCGGACACGAACGGCTTCACGATGCCGGCGGCGATGTCGGGATGGTTGAACGGGCTCAGCGTGTCGCCGATGTCGTGGACGAGCGCACAGAACACGTACTCGTCGTCCTCGCCCGCCTTCTCGGCCCGCGTCGCGGTCTGCAGCGAATGCTCGAGCCGGTTGACGGGGAAGCCCCCGTGGTCGAACTCGAGGTCGCGCAGCAGACCGATCACCCGGTCCGCGACGAAGCCCTGTGTCACGCTCAACTGCGGGGCGATGATCGCCCAGTCCTCGGCCGTCGACTCCTCGAACGACGTGAACGAGGCGCGGGGATGATCTGTGGCGCCGGTGGTGGGATGCTCATCGATGCTCATGGTTCTCTCCTCTCGGATCACGTCTGGGGTCTGACCCCAGGCGTGATGTCACGTTCTGGGTCTGACCCCAGGCGTGATGTCAGGACTGGACGGCGTTGATGGCCTGCCAGACACGCTCGGGGCTGGCAGGCATGTCGACGTGGCGGACGCCGAGGTGCGACAGGGCGTCGACCACGGCGGACTGGACGGCGGGGGTCGAGCCGATGGTGCCCGACTCGCCGATGCCCTTGGCGCCGAGCGGGTTCACGAACGTGGGCGTCTCCATGTGGACGACCTCGAAGCTCGGCAGCTCGGCGGCGGACACCATGGCGTAGTCGGCGAGGTTCGACGTGATCGGGTTGCCGTCGTCGTCGTAGCGCACCTCCTCGAACAGCGCCTGCGCGGTTCCCTGCGCGATGCCGCCGTGGATCTGACCGTCGAGCAGCAGCGGGTTGAGGACCTTGCCGGCATCGTCGCACGCGACCTGGCGGAGGTGCGTGACCTTGCCGGTTCCGGTGTCGACCTCGACGACGGCGACATGAGCGCCGAACGGGAACGTGGCCATCTCGGCGACGAACGTCTCGTCGGTCGACAGCGCACCACCGTCGGCCGTGGCCGCCACGGCGAGTTCGGCCCAGGTCTTCGACACCGCCGGAGTTCCGGCCACGTGGAACGCACCGCTGTCGGTGTCGAGGACGATGTCGGCCTCGTCGGCCTCGAGCAGCTTGGCCGCGAGCTTCTTGGCCTGGTCGACCAGCTCGATCGCGGCCGAGTTCACCGCGAGGCCGCCCTGCTGGAGGGAACGCGACCCCATGGTGCCGCCACCCGTGGGCACCAGATCGGTGTCACCCCACACGAGCGTGATCTGGTCGATCGGGATCCCGGTCTGCTCGCTGGCGATCATCGACCAGGCCGTGTCGTGGCCCTGACCGTGCGGCGAGGTGCCGGTGTAGACCGTTGCGGTTCCGTCGTCGTGGACCACGATCTTGGCCGACTCCTGCTTCGGGTCGACGCCTCCGGTGATCTCGACGTAGACGCTCACACCGATGCCGAGCTGCTTGGCGTCACCCGACGCTCGCCGCTCCGCCTGCTGGGCCCGCAGGTCGGCGTAGCCGGCGGCCTCGAGCGCCTTGTCGAGAGCCATCTCGTAGTCGCCCACGTCGTAGACCTGCCCGATCGACGTGGTGTGCGGCTGGTCGAACTTGGCGATCAGGTTCTTGCGGCGCACATCGGCCGGATCCATTCCGACCTCGGCGGCGAAGATGTCCATCGCCCGCTCGATCGCGGCGGTCGCCTCGGGACGTCCGGCACCGCGGTACGCGGTGGTCGGGGTCGTGTTGGTGACGACCGACGTGGTGCGCACCTCGATATTGGGGATCTCGTACACACCGGGCGCCATCGGCCGCGTCATGAACGGGGCGAGGATCGTGCCCATCTCGACGAAGCCGCCCGCGTCCTGGATCGCGTGCAGCTGGTAGTGCGTGACGTCTCCGTCCTTCGTGCCGCCGATGCGGATGTGCTGCACCTGCGCGCGGCCGTGGCCGAGCGCCATCATCGACTCGCTGCGCGTCTCGCGCCAGCGCACGGGCCGGCCGACGGCCTTGGACAGCGGACCGAGGAGCATGTCCTCGGGGTACGCGCTGATCTTGGCGCCGAAGCCGCCGCCGACGTCGGGCGTGATCATGTGGACCTGCGACTCCTCGAGGCCGTTCGCTGCCGCGTGCGCGGTGCGGTTGCCCTGCGCGTGCTGCGTCGAGATCCAGACGGTGACCCGATCGTCGATCCAGGTGGCGGCAGCGCCGCGGACCTCGAGCGGGCAGGGCGCCACACGCTGGTTGAGGAACTTGCCGTCGACGACGACCTCGCAGCCGGCGAAGAACTCGGCCGGGTCGGAGTTCTCGGGCATCCCCAGCGCCGTGGTGTCGAACACGACGTTGGACCCGGCGTCGGCGTAGATCAGCGTCTCCTCGGTGACGGCGGCCTCGGGATCGATGATCGCCGGGAGGAAGTCGATGTCGGCGAACACCGTCTCGGCGGCGTCGGCCGCCTGCTCGGCGGTCTCGGCGACGACGGCGGCGATCGGCTCACCGACGTAGCGGACCTTGTCCTTCGCCAGCAGGTAGCGGCTCACGGCGGGGTTGAACGCGGCCGGCATCGGTTCGAGGCCGAGTGATTCGGCCGTGTGCACGGCGATCACGCCGGGCATCGAGACGGCCTCGTCGATGTCGATCGACAGCACCTCACCGTGCGCGATCGGCGACCGGACGTAGTGGACGTGCGCAGCACCCGTGAGGCGCTCGTCGTCGAGATCGTCGACGTACTCGCCGCCGGACGTGAGGAACTTGGGGTCTTCCTTGCGGAGGACACGAGTACCGAGAATGCTGCCACCACTCATGGACGGCGACCGTAGCCGTGTGCCTTCGTGAAACCCTGACGCTGCTTCTGGTGGCTCCCTCGTCGTCCGCTGCGCTTCCTCCTCGCGACGCGTGCGGCTCGTCGCTGGCGCTTCCCTCGCCGCCGTTCCGGGCGGCCGCGAGCTCAGTTGTCGGGAATGACCGCGGGGCCGCGTTCGACGGCGGTGATGATCTGCGTCACGACGTTGTACGGGTACCCGTCGGGCAGGGCGGTCGGCAGGTCGGGGAACGGGAGCACGGAGCTGCGCTCCTCGCCGACCTCGACGAAGCCGTAGTCCTCGCGGGCTGCTTCACGGATGCCGTCGTCGGTACGCAGGCGACCGATCTCGGACTCGAGCTCGGCGTTGACCCGTTCGAGTTCGGTCAGCTGGGCCCGTTTGCTGTCGAGCGTGGGCCCCTGTTCGTTCCAGACGGTGACCGGTCGGGCGAACACCTGAGCGCCGATCGTGGCGATGACCGCGAGGGTGCCGATGATGGCCGCAGCGACGACCCAGGGCCGGCGGACGAGCCGCTTCTCGACGGGAATCGGCCGGGTGAAGTCGCCGAGACGCGACCGACCCTCGTCAGCGGCGGGACGCTGCGGGCGCGGGATCGACGTGGTGGCGCTGCGCGGCATCGCACCCAGTCTGTCAGTTGGGCGCGCGATCCGTGGTCATGTTCGCCGATCGGTGGTCAGATCGCGCGTCGGTCGGCCCGACCCGGGACGCGGGATGATCAGCGCAGTGGGGCGAGCGCGGCGCCGCCGCGGAACTCGGCCGAGTCGCCGAGCAACTGCTCGATGCGCAGCAGCTGGTTGTACTTCGCGACGCGATCCGAGCGAGCCGGCGCTCCGGTCTTGATCTGGCCGCAGTTGGTCGCCACCGCGAGGTCGGCGATGGTGGCGTCCTCGGTCTCGCCGGATCGATGACTCATCACCGCGGTGTAGGCGTGGCGGGTGGCGAGCCCGACCGTGTCGAGCGTCTCGGTCAGCGAACCGATCTGGTTGACCTTGACGAGGATCGAGTTGGCCACCTTCTGGTCGATGCCCATCTGCAGCCGCTCGACGTTGGTGACGAACAGGTCGTCGCCCACGAGCTGGACCCGGTCGCCCACCGAGGCGGTCAACGTGGCCCAGCCGTCCCAGTCGTTCTCGTCCATCGCGTCCTCGATCGACACGATCGGGTACGTGTCGACGAGTCGGGTCCAGTAGTCGGCCATCTCGGCTGGCGACAGGACCTTGCCCTCGCCGGTGAGTTGGTAGTTGCCGTTCTCGTAGATCTCGCTGACCGCCGGGTCGAGTGCGATCGAGATGTCCTCGCCCGGCGTGAAGCCGGCCTTCTCGATGGCCTCGAGCAGCACCCGGATGGCCTCCTCGTTCGAGTCGAGGTTTGGGGCGAATCCGCCCTCGTCGCCGATGGCGGTCGACAGTCCGCGGTCGCCGATGACCTTCTTCAAGACGTGGTAGGTCTCGGTGCCCCAGCGCAGCGCCTCGGAGAAGCTCGGAGCGCCGACCGGCATGATCATGAACTCCTGGAAGTCGATCGAGTTGTCGGCGTGGGCGCCACCGTTGATGACGTTCATCATCGGCACCGGAAGCACGTGGGCGTTCGGACCGCCGACGTACTGGTAGAGCGGCATGTCGAGCTCGATCGCCGCCGCCTTGGCGATGGCGAGACTGGTCCCGAGGATGGCGTTCGCTCCCAGACGGGCCTTGTTGTCGGTTCCGTCGAGGTCGAGCATCACGCGATCGGCCAGACGCTGGTCGAGAGCGTCGTAGCCGACGAGTTCATCGGCGATCTCGTCGTTGACGAACCCGACGGCCGACAGCACACCCTTGCCGCCGTAGCGCTCGCCACCGTCGCGCAGCTCGACGGCTTCGTGTTCGCCGGTGGAGGCGCCGGACGGGACGATCGCGCGCCCCTCGGCGCCGGAGTCGAGCAGGACGTCGACCTCGACGGTGGGATTGCCGCGGCTGTCGAGGACTTCGCGGCCGGTGATGGCGATGATCTCACTCACGTCGACGCAACGTACCCGCGTCGGCGGGTGTCGTGTGTCCAGCGTCGGCGACGTGCGTCAGCCGTCGCGCTCGCGGCTGAGCAGCACCTCGTCGGGGGCGTCGACGAGCACCTCGGAGATGTAGCTGTCGAGGGCCTTCTCCAGGGAGATGTCGACCCGCGCCTCCTCCGACAGGAACCATCGGTGTTCGAGGAGTTGGTGGAAGATCTCGGCCGCCTCGAGCTTGGCGAACATCTCGGGCGGGACCCGTGCCATCAGCGGCTCGAACCGGTCGTCGAGCCAGCGGACCGCCACCACGTTCTCGGGCAGCGGCCTCGGAGGACGTCCGGTGGCGGCGGCGTCCGCAAGCCTCTTCTGCTGCAACCCGGCACCGAAGTGGCGGATGTCGTCGAGGAGGCGCCGGGCCTGGTTCTCGCTCGTGTCGAGCCCCGTCAGGTTCTTGAGCCGCGTGCGATGGAATCCGTGCTCGACGACGCGGGGGATGTACCGCATGCGGTCGCCCTCGGCGTCGTCCAGGATCTCCATCTCCTCCACGTCGAATCCGAGATCGTGGAGCCGCCGCAGACGCTGGTCGAGCTTGTACGTCTCGTTCGGGCCGAACTCGTCGGCGGCGGTCAGCTCGGTCCACAGCGCCTGGTACCGGTCTTCGATCTGAAGTGAGACCTCCCACGGATCGATGTCGGCCTTGAGCCGACCGCCGGTCTGGAGGTCGAGGAGGCCGCCGGCGACGTTCTCGGTCGCGACCTGGAGGTCGAGGCGGCGCTGACCGTCGGACAGGTTCGGGTACTGCTCGCCGGTCTCCATGTCGATGACGTACGCCGACAGCGCACCGGCGTCACGGCGGAACAGCGTGTTCGACAGCGAGCAGTCGCCCCAGAAGTACCCGGCCAGGTGGAGGCGCACGAGGAGGCCGACGAGAGCGTCGAGGACGCGCTCGCCGAGGTAGGGGATCGACAGGCCGCGTCCCGACAGCAGCGTGCGGTAGGGGAGCGAGTAGTCGAGGTGTCGGGTGACGAGCATCCCGTCGACCGGAATCCGATCCTCGTCGACCTTGCCCGTGACCGCCGCCACCACCTCGACCGTCGGCATCCCGTCGTCGTCGAGAGCCCGCAGGAGACGGTACTCACGCTTCACGAGGTCGTCGGGCAACTCCTTGACCACGTAGCTCGAATCCCCGAGTTCGATCAGTCGCACCACGTGCCGGTGCAGGCCCAACACCCCGTGCATGTGGTCGAGTTCCCAGTCGCCGAGGCGACGATTCCAGGGGAGTGACGCGACTCGCGGGTGATCGGAGGGGCTCGCGAGCTGCACGCGCATCGGACCAGTCTCCCCGCTCGGCCGCCCGAATCCCAGCGACCGCCGAGCCGCGTCGACACGAGGTCGACGCGACGGTCATCGGTCACTTTCTCAAGTCGTCGTCCACTTCGTCCGATGTCCGACGCATGACCCGCACCGAGGACGCGGCCGCGGCTCCGCCCGAGCCCGCACTCGCGGCCATGCTGCCGTACCGGATCGCGGCGGTCGTCGGGCTCACCGGCGTCGTGGTCATGTCGGGATTCCAGGTCGAGCGTCTCGTCGGAGGTGAGAGCCGGAACACGCTGCTGATGTGGGGACCGCTGGTCGGCCTCCTGGTCACTGCGTTGGCCACTCTGCTGTGGACGTACAACGTCGTGGCGAACGTGCGTCGGCTCACGATGGGCCGCGCCACCGTTGCGCCGCTCGAGGCCGCCTCGTCGTGGGCGCTGCCGTTCCTCGTCGCCGCCGGCGCCGCCGTCTCGGTGTTCGCTCTCCAGGTGCACCTCGAGGGTTCGTCGCGAGAGCAGTCACCGCTGCCGCTCGCGATCGCTCTCGTGGCGTTGATCGTGACGATGCTCGTCGCGTATCGCCCGGTCGGTGTCATCGCCCAGGTGATGCGCCAGCTCGGAGGGATGTCGATCCGGCTCGCCCGCTGGTACTGGGTCCCCGTCCTCCTGGCGGTCGTCGGCACGGCCAGCCTGTTCGCGATGAGTGCGCTCGGGCTGTTCGACGACGCCCTCGCCGACGGTGCGCGCGGCGTCGACGGGCTCGTCCCGCTGTGGGCGCTCGGCGTCGTCGCCATCCCGCCGTCGCTCGTGGTGATCGGACTCGCGTGGAGCGGTGCGTCCTCGGTCGAGTTCAGCGTCAACCACGCGCACGATCGCCGCCTCGGTCGTGCGCGCTCGGGAGTCGGCCGCGGTCGAGTCGGTCTGATGACCCGTGCGTTGCGGGCCGACGCTCGGCCGCCGATCGCCCGCGACCGTCGGAAGACCATCCGGCTCGTGCCCGGCGCCGATCTCCTCCGAGGTGCACTGGTCGCGCTCACCGCCGCCCTCGTTCTCGTCAGCATCGTGGGCGCGCTCGTCATGTTCCTCTTCTGGCAGGAGTCGCGAGATGGCGTCGTCCTGCCCGGTCAGCGCACTCGGGCCTGGGACGCACTGGCTGCGCTGCGCGACGTCGAGCAGATCCTTGCCCTCGGACTCGTCGGAGTGGCGGTCGTGTGGACCCTCGTCGTCGTCTTCAACGTGCGCCTCTCGACCGGCCGCCGACGCAATCCGCTGATCGCGGCGGCGTCGTGGCCGGCCGCTGCCTGGGTCGTCATCACGCTCGCCCGCCGGATCGACGACGACACGTCGGGCAGCGAGCTGCTGCTGATCTTCGGCGGACAGATCCTCGCGATCGCCGTTCCGTTCTTCCTGCTCTCGCGATCGGCCTTGACCGTCGGCGCCCAGATCGGACCGATCCGGGTGGTCGGCGCACTCGTCGCCGTCCTGGTCGTCCACCTCCAGGGCCTCGGCGGGCTTTCGACGATCGGGGTCGAGAGCGACCTCGCCCGATTCGGTCCGCTCGCTGGTTACCTCGCGCTCGCGGCGCTGCTCGAGCTCCTCGCGGTGATCGCCGTGTCCGAGTCGAGTCGAGTGCTCGTCGACGGTGCCCGCGCCGAACGTGACAAGCACAACTTCCTCGTCGACCAGGCGAATGCACTCGCGTCGCAGCGAGGTGCGCCGACACCGGTCGAGATGCCCTGGTCGTCGGACACGCCGTACTTCGGCGGAGGCCCGACGTCGAGCGCGACCTCGACCGACACCTCCGACCAGCAGACACCTCCCGCATCATCCGTGCCGTCGCCTCCCTCGCCGTCCGGGGTCTTCGCCCCGCCCACCCCGGGAGCTGCGGTCGGAGCCGTGGCCACCGTTGCGCCGGTCGCACACGACGAGGCGATCTCCGACTCCACGACCTCCACCGCCACCTCCACCCAGGCCGCTACGCCGAACGGTGACGGCTCGGAGCCGCTGCCTCCCCCGACTCCCGGCGCCTGACGCCGCTCGCCGTCCGGTCGTCAGGCGGACGCGCCGCCCGCCTTCACCTCGTCCCACAGTGAGTCGAGGGTGGCGAGATCTGCGGAGCGCAGGTCGATCCCTCGCTCGGTGGCGAGCCGTTCGACGCCTTCGAACCGACGTCGGAACTTGTCGGTGGCGGCCCGCAGGGCCAACTCCGGGTCGACGCCGACGTGACGAGCCACGTTGACCGTCGCGAAGAACAGGTCTCCGAGCTCCGCGGCGATCTCGTTGTCGTCGGCGCCATCGATCGCCTCGGCGACCTCGGCGACCTCTTCGGAGACCTTGGGGAGCGCACCCGACACGTCGGGCCAGTCGAATCCGACCTTCGACGCCTTCTTGCCGACCTTGGCGGCGTACGACAGCGCCGGCATCGAGCGCGGGATCCCGTCGAAGATCGACGTCCGGCCCCGCTCGGCCTTCTCGGCGCGTTTGATGTCCTCCCAGTTCGACAGGACGGTGCCGGTGTCGTCGGCGACCTCGTCACCGAACACGTGGGGATGCCGCCGGACGAGCTTGTCGTGGACGCCCCGGGCGACGTCGGCGATCGTGAACCGTCCCTCCTGTTCGGCGATCGTGGCGTGGAACTCGATCTGGTAGAGCAGGTCGCCGAGCTCCTCGACGAGATCGTCGTCGGTGGTCGGGTCGTCGGGATCGAGCGCCTGGAGTGCGTCGACCACCTCGTAGGTCTCCTCGAGGAGGTAGGGAACGAGGGACTCGTGGGTCTGCTCGACATCCCACGGGCAGCGCTCGCGGAGCGTGCGCGTGAGCTGGTGGAAGCGGACGTACTCGGCGCCGACCGGGACACCGAGTCGCGGGATCCACAGCGTGGTGAGGTGGTCGGCGTCGATGTCGCGATCGAGTTGGTCCCACGTGGTCGTGACGACGCGCTCGTCGGGTGTCCCGAGGCGTTGGAGCACGGTGATCGGATCGGATCCGTCGGCGTCGAGGGCCCCTTCGTCGCGGGCGAGCTTGATCTCGGAGAGGACCCAGTCGGCGTGTGCGTGGGCGACGAGGAGCGGTCCGTGGACGCCTGCTGCGGCCTCGGTGAAGGCGTGTCCGTCGACGCCCCTTTCGGGGTAATGGGCGAAATGGAACTTCCGTTCGTTGCAACCGACCGCATAGTCGTCGGTTG
>JBCDAK010000016.1:0-39217 GCA_039185545.1 Actinomycetota bacterium | reverse complement strand
GTTGTCCTTGGTGATGATGACGCGCTTGGCGGTGCCGAGCAGGTCGAGCGTGACGTTCTCGAGCTTCAGGCCGACCTCTTCGCTGATGACCTGACCACCGGTGAGGATGGCCATGTCCTGCAGCATCGCCTTGCGGCGGTCGCCGAAGCCCGGCGCCTTGACCGCAGCGGCGTTGAACGTGCCACGGATCTTGTTGACCACGAGGGTGGCGAGGGCCTCGCCCTCGATGTCCTCGGCGATGATGACCAGCGGCTTGCCGGTCTGCATCACGGCCTCGAGCGTGGGCAGCATCGTCTGGACGGTCGAGATCTTCGCCGAGTGCAGGAGGATGTACGGATCCTCGAGCACGGCCTCCTGGCGGTCGGCGTCGGTCACGAAGTACGGCGACAGGTAGCCCTTGTCGAACTGCATGCCCTCGGTGAAGTCGAGCTCGGTGCCGAAGGTGTTCGACTCCTCGACGGTGACCACACCGTCCTTGCCGACCTTGTCGATGGCGTCGGCGATGACCTCGCCGACCGTCGCGTCGGCCGCCGAGATGGTGGCGACCGAGGCGATGTCCTTCTTGTCGTCGACCTCCTTCGCCTGCGACGAGATCGACTCGACCGCGGCCTCGACCGCGGACTCGATGCCGCGCTTGAGAGCCATCGGGTTCGCGCCGGCGGCGACGTTCTTCATGCCGGCGTTGACCATCGCCTGCGCGAGCACGGTGGCGGTGGTGGTGCCGTCACCAGCGATGTCGTCGGTCTTCGTCGCGACTTCCTTCACGAGCTGGGCGCCCATGTTCTCGAACTCGTCCTCGAGCTCGACTTCCTTGGCGATCGACACACCGTCGTTGGTGATGGTCGGCGCACCGAACTTCTTGTCGAGCACGACGTTGCGGCCCTTCGGACCGATGGTCACCTTGACCGCGTCGGCGAGCTTGTTGACGCCCGCCTCGAGAGCCCGCCGGGCCTCGTCGTCGAACTTCAGGATCTTTGCCATGTGGGGTTTGTCTCCTCAGTGAGATGCGTGTGGCGTTCTGATGTGTGTTGCGTTCGTCTGGTGAGACGGGGCGATCAGCCCTCGACCACCGCGAGCACGTCGCGGCCGTTGAGCACGAGGAGGTCCTCGCCGCCCGACGTGACCTCGGTGCCGCCGTACTTCGAGTACAGGACGGTGTCGCCGACCTTGATGTCGACGGGGATCAGTTCACCGGTCGACTCGGCGCGCTTGCCCGGACCCACCGCGAGGACTTCACCCTGCTGGGGCTTCTCCTTGGCGGTGTCGGGGATGACGAGACCCGATGCGGTCTGCGTCTCGGCCTCGGCGGGCCGGACCACGATGCGGTCATCCAGCGGCTTCAGGTTCATGGGTGGGTGCCTCCAGTGGCGATGTCGGACGGGTCGTCTCACCGGAACCCGACCCCGGGCCCCGGCAGCACTCGAGGGAGCACCGACCTGGCACTCCCCCGAAACGAGTGCCAACGATACGTGGGAGGACCGGCCGTTGGCAACCGCACGCCGAGAGTGCTAACCGACGATTCGTCTCCCGTTCATGCCCCCGGACGCGACATCACGCCTGGGGTCTGACCCCAGGCGTGATGTCGTGGTGGGGAGGCTTGCTGGGTGCCGGGGCCGGCGGCGCTGGCGGCCCCGGCACCCGCGTTCTCATGCGATCGGCGCGAGATCTGCGTTGCCGAAGCCGACGGAGAATCGGACACACCAGATCGAGACCTGGCTGTAGCGGTCGAGATCGACGTCGGCGGGGATCTCGTAGTTCTGGTCGCCGATGTTGCCCTTCAGATCTCCGAGGTCGATGAAGTCGCTCGGGTCGTCCGGGTTCACGAGGTACACGTTGAGATCCGGCCCGTTGTTCGACTCGAAGTTCTCGAAGCGGAGGAATCGCTGACCGGTGCCGTTGCCGAGGACGATGGCGTCGCCGCTCACGTCGTACCGACTCGTCCCGGAGAACTGGCCGGCGAACTCGGTGACGATCTCCGGCTGGGCCGCGGCATCCGCCGACCCGGTGGTGTCGGTCGAGTCGGCGGACGTTGCCTCCGCCGAGTCCGAGGTCGGAGCATCGTTCTCCGGGGCGGGCGCCTCGGCGGCCTCGGTGCCCGCGGCGTCGGTCTCGGCGGCCTCGTCGATGACGATCGGGTCGCCGACCGCCTCCTCGGCGGGCATGTCGGCGGCGACGGCGTCGAAGACCGGTCCGTCCTCCGACACCTCGTTGTCGATGAAGGCGGTGTGGATTCCGAAGTAGCCGAAGGCGAGCCAGGCGAGTCCGAGCAGTGCGACGCCGGCGGTGGGCAGTGAGAGCTTCCAGTTGCGAATGAACTTCATGGCCCGTGAAAGGCCTCGTCCGGCGGGATCCATCCCGAGCCGCCGGGGGTTTCGTGTCCGTTCGGATCCGTTTCGCGTCCGGTCACATGCCGGCGGACTCGAGCGATCCGACCGTTCCCGAGAGGCGTGTGCGCACCGGGCGCGCAACAGCTCCCTCAGAAGCCCGATCGCAGCAACGCCAGCGACTCTGCCAGCGGCAAGCCGATCACGTTCGTCACGCTGCCCTCGATCCGCTCGACGAAGGCGCCCGCCGCGCCCTGGATCCCGTAGGCACCCGCCTTGCCCGCCGATTCACCGGTCGCCACGTACCAGTCGATCATCTCGTCGTTCAGAGGCACGAAGAGCACCGCGGTCGAGACGTGGATCGTCTCCATCTGATCGCCCTGGCGAACCGTCACGCCGGTGTGGCACAGGTGGGAGCGTCCGGACAGCAGTCGCAGCATCCGTCGAGCGTCCTCGTCGTCGATCGGCTTTTCGAGGATCCGCCCATCGACGTCGACGGTGGTGTCAGCCGCGAGCACGGCCGGTTCGGACCCACCGTCGGCGGCGCCCACGACGGTCGCGACGGCAGCGGCCTTCTCGCGCGACAGGCGCCGGACGTACTCGACGGGCCGCTCGTTCGGACGCGGTGTTTCGTCGATGTCGGCCGGACGGACCTCGGGATCGAGTCCGACGGTGCCCAGGAGCTCCCGTCGTCTCGGCGACCCCGAGGCGAGGACGAGCCGCACTCCCTCACCCATCCACACCGAGGCGCCGACCGCCGCCGTCACGAGTCGATCATCGGGGCCGGACTCGATCGGTTCATCCGCCCGACATGGCCATGACGTGACCGTCGTCGGGGACGGACACGTCGGTCGACAGGTGATCGCGGGTCTCACCGTCGAGCCAGCCGTCGGGGATGGCCACCTTGATCGGACCGTTCGTGTGACCGCGCTTGATGCGCTCACCACCCTCGACGATCTGCGTCTCGGTGCCGCAGCGATCGAGGACGGCCGCGATGACATCGTCGAGCTCGGCCAGCGAGGCGACCATCGAGAAGCCGCGCCGCGACTCGGGCCCGATCGGATACCCGCTCATGTACCAACCCGTGTGCTTGCGGAAGTCGCGCATGGCGTGGTTCTCGCCCATGTGGTCGGCGAGCAGACGGGCGTGATCGGCGAGCACGTCGAGCACGTCACCGAGAGATCGAGAATCGGCGACCGGACGTCCGTTGAGGGCGTCGACGAGGTCGCCGAACAGCCACGGACGCCCGAGACAGCCGCGACCGATCACCACGCCGTCGCAGTCGGTCTGCGCCATCATCTCGACGGCGTCGCGCGCCTCCCAGATGTCGCCGTTGCCGAGCACCGGCACAGTGCTCCCGAGATCGGCGAGATGGTGCTTGAGCTCCCCGATGGCCCACCACCGGGCGTCGCCGGAGTAGTGCTGCTCCACCGTTCGGGCGTGCATGGCGATGGAGGCGACACCCTCCTCGACACACACCTCGCCCGTGCGGAGGTGCGTGAGCCAGTCGTCGAAGAGACCCATCCGGAACTTCGCCGTGACGGGCACGCCGTACGGCTCCGCGGCACCCACGGCGGCGCGCAGGATCGCCCGGAGCAGCTCGGGCCGGGCCGGGACCGCCGCTCCCCCGCCGCGACGCGTGACCTTGGCGGCCGGACACCCGAAGTTCAGGTCGACGTGATCGACACGGCCGTCGTCGCACAGCTGGTGGATGGCGCGACCCATCGTGTCGGGATCGCTGCCGTACAGCTGGAGGCTGCGCGGATGCTCGTCGGGATCGAAGGAGATCATCCGATGGGTCTTCGGATTGCCCTGCACCACCGGGGTCGCCATGACCATCTCGTTCACGTAGACGAGACCGGGTGCGTACCGACGGCACAGCGCACGGAACGGCGCGTTGGTGACGCCCGCCATCGGGGCGAGCACCACCGGCGCCGACAGCGCATGCGGGCCGATCGAGAACGACATGGGTGAGCACGGTACCGGCGAGGGCGGACCGGTCAGACGAGGTGTCCGCATCCGGCACGGGCGGAAGCGGACAGCTCCGGGCGCTGCGATGTTCCGTCGAGCCGTGGGCTCGACGGAACACTGCGTGATCAGGTCGGTTGGGGGGTGAGCACCGTGTCGATGACGTGGACGAAGGCGGCGTCGGTGGGCCGGTCCGCGTCGGTGATCTCCGCTCCGCCGATCGTGGGCGGGTCGGAGACGACGTCGATCGGCTGAGGTCCTCCGGCGCGGACCCCGATGCTCGTCAACGGTTCCAAGGCGGCGACGTCGAGCGCGCCGTTGGCGTGCACGTGGGCCAGGACGATCTCGCGGCGCACGTCGGGATCGAGGAGATCGGGTCCGTCCGGGTCCTCGACGAGCGCCGTGACGGCGTCGTCGTCGGGTGCGAACACGGTGATCGCCGCCGTCGGATCGTCGAAGTCGGCGGTGAGGCCGGCCGACCTGATGAGATCGGCGAAGAGCCCGAGGTCGGGATCCGACTCGAGCAACGCCAACACCGAGCCCTCGGTCGCCGGCGGCAGGGTCGTCGTCGTGGTCGTCGTGGTGGTGGTCGTGGTCGTCGTGGTGGTGGTGGTCGTCTCAGCCGTCGTGGTCGTCTCGGCGACCGTCGTCGTGGTCTCGGGGACCGTCGTCGTCGTCTCGGGGACCGTGGTCGTCTCGGCGACGGTCGTGGTGGTCTCGGGGACGGTCGTCGTCGACTCGACCGGGGGCGGAATCGTCGTGTCGTCGGGCGAGAGGAGCGGATCCGTCATCGTGCACTCGATGCCGTCGCCGGCCTCGAAGGCCAGATTCGGGAAGTCGTACGTGACCACCAGCCGCTCGGGATCGCCGGCCGGATCGGCGGCGTACGACACCGCCGACTGGATGGGCTGGGTCGTCTCGTCTCGCTCGAGGACGCACGCGACCTGCTGCCCCCCCTGCACCGAGGCGGCGACGCTCTCGCGGATCCGCAGAGTCGACGACCACCCCGGCGCCAGGTCGACGTCGTCGTCATCGGTCGAGCCGACTCCACCCGACACGATGGCGCTCGGTGGCGGCCCCCAACGGAACAGGACGCGACCGGTGGCGTCGGTCGAGCGGACGACCGGAGTTCCGGCGACCGCGTCCTCGGGCAGCTGCCACACGATGTCGCTCCCGTCTCCGGTCGGGCCGTTCACCTCAACGGTGAGTTCGGTCACGAGCGGCACGGCCGCCTCGTCCTGGCGAAGGACCGCGAGTGTGACCGACTCGGGGGTGGTGGAGTCGTCGATCGCGATCGTGTCGTCGTCGTCGCCACCGAGCAGGACGATCAGCAGCACGATCAGGCCGGCGAGCGCGAGCACACCGAAGGCGAGCAGCCCGAGCCCACCGGGCGTGCGGTACCAGGGCTCCTCCTCGAGCTCGTACCGCTCGGCGCCGTAGCCGGGCGGGACCGATCCGGGACCGCCCGGTCCCGTGGGAGCTCCGGGAGCCGCGGCGCCCGGGGGCTGCTGTGGCGGAAGGGTCGGGACGACCGGCATCACCTGCGTCGCGTCGACCGGCGGCGTTGCCGTGGTCGGGTCGGTCACTCCGCCGAGGTCGTCGGGGGTCGTTGCCGGCTCCGGCGACGCATCGTCGGGCCGCTCCCATCCGAACCCCTCGGTGGGACGTCCCGTGTCGTCGTTCGACATCCGATGAGTGTTCCACGCGTCACCACGACGCGGTCGGCACCGGCCGCACCAGCGACGAACAGGCGGACATTCGGCCCGTGTTGTTCCGTCGAGCCCTGGGGTCGACGGAACGTTCGGATCGTCAGTCGAGCAGGGGGAGGCGGAGATTCGGGATGGCGCCGACGTCGAGCGGCGTCGGCCCATCGAGCCGGAGACGATGCCAGCCCGCGGCCGCGATCATGGCGGCGTTGTCGGTGCACATCGCCCGACTCGGGAGGAACCCCTGGATGCCGTCGGCATGGCACGCCCCGAGCAACTCCTCCCGGAGGACCGAGTTCGCCGCGACGCCCCCGCCGAGCACGATGCCGGTGGCTGCGACGTCCTTCGCTGCCCGACGAGCCTTCGTGACGAGGACATCGACGACCGCCATCTGGAACGACGCAGCGACGTCCGCGTTCCCGACGTCGGGGTTCGCCCGGACATGGTTCATGACCGCGGTCTTGAGTCCGGAGAACGAGAAGTCGTACCCGTCGTGGAGGATGGCCCGGGGGAAGTCGATCGCCTCGGGGTCGCCCAGCAGTGCCGCCTCGTCGATGGCCGGACCTCCCGGATAGCCGAGGTCGAGGAACCGGGCCACCTTGTCGAAGGCCTCGCCGGCTGCGTCGTCGATCGTCTGGCCGAGCAGGCGGTACCGACCGTGGTCGAGCATCTCGACGAGCATCGTGTGCCCACCCGACACCAGCAGCACGACGAGCGGGAATTCGAGGGTGGGGTCCTCGAGCGACGCCGAGTACAGGTGCGCCTCGAGGTGGTTCACGCCGACGAACGGAACCTCCCAGGCGAGCGCCAGCGACTTGGCCGCTGACACGCCGACGAGGAGTGCCCCGACGAGTCCCGGACCGACGGTGCACGCGACGGCATCGACACGGGACTCGTCGACGCCGCCTTCGACGAGCGCACGGGCGACCACCGGGTTCAGCGTGTCGAGATGAGCCCGGGAGGCGACCTCGGGAACCACGCCGCCGAACTCGGCGTGGACGTCGACCTGGGTGTTCACGACGTTCGACACGACGTCGTCGCCGCCCATCACCAGCGCCGCGGCGGTCTCGTCGCAGCTCGTCTCGATGCCGAGCACCAAGGTGGCATCGTCGACCACGAGCTCGGGGCTCGCGACCGTGGCCGACCCACCGCTGGACCAGGCGTTCCCCGTCGACGTGGTCATCGTGCGATCCCGGCCTCGGACGCGATGTCGTCGAGGCGCCGCCGGTAGGCGGGCGACTGGATGTCGTGGCACCACATGACGATGGCGTCCTCGCTGTTCTCGTAGTACCTCTGGCGAACGCCGGCCGGTGCGAATCCGAACCGCCGGTACAGATCCTGCGCGCCGGTGCTCGACACGCGGACCTCGAGGGTCCACGCCACGCAGTCGCGACGGATGGCTTCGTCGGCGAGCACGAGCATCATCCTGCGTCCGATCCCCGCCCGGCGCGCCGACTCCCGGACCGCGACGTTGGTGACATGAGCCTCGTCGACCGCGAACCAGAGCCCCGCATGCCCGACGATCTCACCGCGGCGGCGCACGGCCTGAGCGTCGGTCGCATCGGGATCGCGGGCCGGGAGTCGCCGCGCGACCACGTAGAGGCGCGTGCCCCGCCGGACCTGGTCGAGTTCGCTCTGGAACACCCCCGGCGTCCACGGAGTCGGATAACTCTGCGCCTCGGTCTCGAGCACGCCGGCCTTGAGGTCGCGCCGACGCATGGGCTCGATCAGCACACCGCCGTCGAGCGAACGCTCACCGCCCGACCCGCCGTCGCGGCGCAGGATCCGCTCGACGACACTCACGTGCGGCCCTCTCGCGTGGCCCAATTGATGACCGCATCGGGGTCGCGGAGGTAGATCGGCTCGATCTCGCGCGGTGTCACCCAGTCTTCGCGCAGGGCTCGCGCGTGGGCGAGCTCGACCAGGGGTGACGCCGAGGGGTGTGTGTCTCCGCCGATCTCGCAGTGGTAGCCGTCGAGGATCTCGTGCTGGTAGCGGCGTGCACCGTCTCCGACGCAGAGAACGTCCTGACTCCTCGCCATGAGGTCGGCGACGAGGTCCTCGACCGGGCCCACGGCGGGTTCGGACACCTGCTGGACCCCGCCCGGGACCTGGCGGTACATGGCGAAGAACACCTCGCCCTTCCGAGCGTCGATGACCGGAACCACCACCTTGTCGGAGTGACGGCACGAGAACGCGAGCAGATCGAGCGACGAGATCCCGATCATCGGGATGCGCAACGCGAGGGCGAGCGCCTTGGCGGAGGCGAGACCGACCCGCATGCCGGTGAACAGCCCGGGACCGACATCGACCGCGATGACACCGATCTCGGCGAGTTCGATCCCCGCCTGGCGACACGTGAACTCGATGGCCGGCGTGAGGGTCTCGGCATGACGCCGACCCTTGGTGATCTCGAACAATCCGATCACGCCCTCGTGGCCGCCGACGGCGACACTCACCCGCTCGGTGGCGGTCTCGATCCCGAGGATCAGCACGGCGACCCGTCCCGGCGCGGCTCGTTCCACCAGCTCGTGACGCCACTCATCCGAACGGCTCCAGCTCCTCGGCGAGTCGGGCCCAGCGCTGGGCCCACCGTCCACCGGACGGCATGACGGACACGACACGGCACTCGGGCCCCCCGTGCGGTCCGCCGTCGACGTCGAGGTGCACGGTCAGGTGGTCGGCGAACATCGACTCGACCACGTCACCCCACTCGACGAGCACGATGCCGCGGTACTCGGCGAGCTCGTCGAGAGCGAGGTCGCTGACTTCGGCCGTGTGGTCGAGGCGATACAGGTCGGCGTGGTGCAGGGTCAACCGTCCGCCGTGTTCGATCGAGTCGACCGGGTAACTGTGCACCAGGGTGTAGGTGGGAGAGGTGATCGGCTCGTTCACGCCGAGCGCCCGCCCGAAGCCCTGGGCGAACGCCGTCTTTCCCGACCCCATCTCGCCCGACAGCACGATCACGTCGCCGACGCGCGCCTGGCCGGCGATGAGCGCAGCGATCTCGTGGGTGTCGTCGAGCGAGCGCGCGCGAACGGCGATCCCGTGGTCGAACATCAGGACTCGATGCTACGGCGGTGGAGACGCGGCAGTCTCTCGGAGAACCCGCAGACGATCTCGTACCCGATCGTGTCGAGTCGGTGCGCCCACTCCTCCGGCCGAATCCGATCGTCGCCCTGGGCACCGAGGAGGGTGACCTCGTCGCCGACGCGGACGTCGGAGTCGCCGCAGTCGATCATGAGCTGATCCATCGTGACCACGCCCACGATCGGATGTCGCCGTCCGCCGATCAGGACCTGACCACCCGTCGCCCACAGACGGCGGGGGACACCGTCGGCGTAGCCGATCGGGACGGTGGCGACCGTCGTGTCGTGATCGAATCGATGCCGGAGCCCGTACGAGATCCTGCTCGCCGATCGGACCTGCTTCACCAACGACACCCGAGCCCGTACGGCGATGGCGGGCCGGAGTCGACGCATCGTCGGGTGGTCGGCGAGGTCGTCGCTCGGTGAGATCCCGTACGCGGCGATGCCGACGCGCGCGAGATCGCGGCGAGCATCGGCGTGGGCGATGGCGGCCGCCGAGTTGGCGGCGTGGACCCGAGGAGCCACATCGAGCGCAGGTATCCGCGCGAGCGCGTCGTCGAACCTCTCGAGCTGGTCGGCGGTCGCGCCCTTCGAGTCGTCGTCGACGCCGTCAGCGGTCGCCAGATGCGTGTACACCCCGGCCAGGCGCAGCTCCGGCGAACGACCGACGATCGACTCGGCGACCGCGGCTGCCGCGTGGGGATGGACGCCCACCCGCTGCATCCCCGTGTCGATCTTGAGGTGCACGCCGAGGTCGGTCGGGCCGGCGGACACGAGGGCCTGGAGGAAGTCCCGTCGGTACACGGTCGGCGTGAGGTCGTGCTCGACGATCAGCGGCGCGGTCTCGGGCGGTTGTTCGCTGAGAACGAGGACCGGTGCGGTCAGCCCCGCCCGGCGGAGCTGCACACCCTCCTGCACCAGCGCCACGCAGAGACCGGAGGCTCCCGCCTCGATCGCCGTTCGAGCGACCTCGACGGCACCGTGGCCGTAGCCGTCGGCCTTCACGACGGCCCACACCTCGGCGGGAGCGACGGTCTCGGCCAGCACCTCGACGTTGTGCGCGATGGCGTCGAGATCGACCTCGACCCACGCCCACCGGTCGCCGTCCGTCACCGAACCACCCGACCGGTCGACGAGCCACGACCGAGTCGCTCGATCACGGCCGGCAGAGCACCGACGAGGTCGCCGGCGACGAGTCCGGCCGCACCCGCGACGCGTCCGGCATCGGCATGCGCCCACGCACCCAGCGCGGCCGCGTCGAGCGGGTCGAGCCCACGTGCGAGCAATGCGGCCACGATGCCCGACAGCACGTCACCCGTTCCGGCCGTGGCGAGTCGCTCGTCGCCGTGATCGACGAACCGGACTCGTCCGTCCGGTGACGCGACGATCGTGGTCGGTCCCTTGAGCAGGACCGTCGCACCGACACGGGTGGCCACCTCGACGACCTCCTTCACTCGGTCGGGACCGGGTCGGTGCCCGGTGAGCCGCTCGAACTCACCGTCGTGAGGCGTGAGCACCGTCGACGACGCCCGATCGGCGAGCACGGCCGCAGGTCCACCCTCGGACTCCGCCACGGCCGCGATGCCGTCGCCGTCGACGACCACCGGAACCGGTGCGTCGGCGACGACCTGTCGCGCCGAGTCGAGCACCCGGGCGCCCCGACCGAGTCCCGGGCCGACCACCAGCGCTCCGAAGCGTTCGATGCCGTCGAGCGCGGGTTCGGCGAAGTCGATCGACGGCAGGAAGCGCTGCACGATCTCGGCGGGCGCCGCGACTCCGGTCGACGGGCGGCCGACGCCGTCGTCCACCCGGGTCCCCGGGACGGCCAACGAGACGAACCCGGCCCCCGCACGCGCTGCGGCCGATGCTGCCAGGACGGCGGCGCCCGGCATCTCGGCACTTCCCGCCACGAGCCGCACCGCCGACCGCCACTTGTGGTCGTCGGTGCGCCGCCGAGGCCACCGGGCAGCGCACGCGTCCACGGTCACGAGGTGGCGATGAGCCGACGAGACGTCGAGACCGATGTCGGCGACGACCACCTCACCCGAGAGCTCGGGACCCTCGCCCAGGAGATGGCCCGGCTTCATCGCCTGGAAAGTGATGGTGCGCTCGGCACGCATCACGCAGCCGGAGATCGTGCCGGTGAGTGCATCGAGACCGCTGACGACGTCGACCGCCAGGACCGGCGTCGACCCGACGCTCGGGGGCGACCACTCGCCACGAAAACCGGTGCCGTAGGCGGCATCGACAACGAGATCGGCCGGCGGCAGAACGGTCGGTGCATCGGCGGCGTCGTGGACCCGGCACCGGACCCCTCGCCGCTCGAGACGCCGCGCCGCTGCGATGCCGTCGGCCCCGTTGTTGCCCTTCCCGGCGACCACGTGGACCGTGCGGCCGTAGCCGCCACCGAGCATCCGGAGCGCCTCGCGCGCGACCGCCGCGCCCGCACGTTCGATCAGCACCTCGATCGGCTCGGGTGCCGCTGCGTCGATCGCCCGCATCTCCTCGGGCGTCACGACGGGAATCACGCCGCGCAGTCTCCCACGGGTGTGACGCCTGGGGTCAGACCCGGGACGTCACGCTCACGAGCCGGCGAGGGTGTCGCGCAACTCCCGCTTCATGAACTTGCCGTTGGCGTTCCGCGGGAGCGATTCGTCGAGGAACCACACCCGCTCCGGGATCTTGAACTTGGCCAGCTTGTCCGCGAGGAAGTCGCCGAGCGCCGGCTCGTCGAGCGACGACCCCGGCGCTCGCACGATGGCGACGCCCACGATCTCGCCGAGCCGATCGTCGGGCACGCCGAACACGGCGGCCTCCGCGACGTCGGGATGTTCGTACACGGCCGACTCGACCTCGGAGCAGTACACGTTCTCGCCGCCGCGCAGGACCATGTCCTTCGCTCGGTCGACGATGTAGACGAATCCGTCGTCGTCGATCTCGGCGATGTCGCCGGTGCGGAACCACCCGTCGCGGATCGCGTCGCCCGTGGCCTCGGGCCGATTGAGGTAGCCCTTGATCACGACCGAGCCCCGCACGCAGAGCTCACCGCGCGCGCCAGGCCCGGAGACCTCCTCGTCCATCTCGTTCACGAGCTTGGCGTCGAGGACGGGCACGACCTTGCCGGCCGAGGCCGGCTTGGCGACGTAGAGCGCCCCGGAGTTGGCGGTGACGATGCCGTGGGTCTCGGTCAACCCGTATCCGGTGCTGGGCGCACCACCGGCGAGGGACTTGTCGATCTTCTCGACGAGGTCGGGCTGCAGCGGAGCGCCGCCACCGCCCATCCCGGCGAGCGACGACGTGTCGCGCGTCTCCCAGTCGGGGTGCATCAACATCTCGCGGCTCATGGTCGGCACGCCGGAGAAGTTCGTGACCCGCTCGCGTTCGATCAGCTCGAGGGCGCGGGCGGCGTCCCACTTGTACGTCAGCACCAGGCGCGATCCGGTGAGGGTCGCCGGATGGAGCAGACAGTTGTTGGCCGTGACATGGAAGAGCGGCGTCGGCGCCATGAACACGTTCTGCGGCGGCGGATCCGCGGGGGGTGCGGCCGGCGCTTCCCCCGACGCGGCTGCCGCCTTCGCGGCGGCGATCGCACCGATCATTCCCATGAACGCGAGGTTCATGAGGTTGTGGACCGATCCCCGGTTGGTCAACTGTGCACCCTTCGGGAATCCGGTGGTGCCCGAGGTGTAGAAGATGCAGGCGTCGTCGTCGGGGTCGATCTCGACGGCGGGAAGGGTGTCGGGCGCAGACGCCGGATCGATCACGTCCTCCCACCGGCTCGAGTCGTCGGGGAGATCGCCGTCGTGACGCACGCTCATCACGTGCAACGGAGCGCCGTCGTCGCCCGTGCGCAGATCGTCGAGAACCTGCACCGCCCGCTCGACCCGCTCGGGGTCGGCGATGAGCACCTTCGGGCGCGAGTCGGCGAGCCCGTACTTCATCTCTTCGGCGGTCCACCACGCGTTCATCCCGACACACGCGGCGCCGAGCGACACGATCGCCCAGTAGGAGAACACCCACTCGGGGTAGTTCCGCATCGCCACCGCGACGCGATCGCCGCGCCCGACCCCGTGGACGTCGGCGAGGTGATGCGCCAGCGCCTTGATGATCGCGTCGGACTCGGCGTAGGTGTACCGCTCGTCCTCGTAGACGATGTAGTCCTTGTCGCCGTTCGCGCTGGCGAGCTCCCACACGAACCGCATGTGGGGCGGCGCCTGCTCGAACACCCGCATCGGCACCCCGCGGACCTCGATCTCGGTCATCGCGAACTGCGCTCCCGGAGCCGTCAACTCGTCCCAGGTCTGCTGGTACTCCTCGAACATGGCGGTCATGGTGGCACGCACCATCTCGCGCACCGAATCCGTCGTCGGGATCTCACTCCGCGACGACGTAGGCCCCCGCCACCGTGTCGCTGTGCGTCAGCGAGAGATGCCACCGGGTGACCCCGGCCGCGTCGGCGAGCGCGAGCGCCGGACCGGTCACGACGAGCGACGGCGCACCCGACTCGGCCCGCTCGACCCACACGTCGTGGAAGCCGAACGCCCCCAGCCCGAGACCGAGCGACTTCATCACCGCCTCGCGAGCGGCGAACCGGGCCGCGAGCGACGGCACCGGATCGCTCTTCGGCGCGACGTAGTCGAGTTCGATCTCGGTGAAGAGCCGCGTCCGCATGGTGGGCGTCCGTTCCAACGAGCGGCGGAAGCGCTCGATGTCGACGAGATCGATCCCGATCCCGATCACGCCCACGGCATCACCGGCGCCAGTGGTCGGCGGTCTCGGAGATCGGACCGATCAACAGGTCGACCACGGGGATGCGTGCGAGAAGGGACTCGTCGAAGTCGGTCTCGGTCTCGGACACCCAGTCGACGAGACGGTCGTACCGTCGGTCGTATCCCTGCAGGACCGGCTTCATGACGTCGGCCGGACGGTGATCGTGGAACGCCACGTGGAGAAGGGTGAGGCCCGTGGTCTCGCCGCCCTTCACCTCGGGGACGAGGATCACGAGACGTCCGTCGCTCCGACCCCGGGCGACCAGCACGTCCTGCTCAGACGCGACGCGGTGCTTGGTGCCGACGAGCGGGCTGGGACCGTCGACCCGGCTCGGCAGATCGCGGCTGATGCCACCGCGATCGATGATCTCGATCGAGTCACCGTCGATGCCGTAGCGGGTGAACCCCCGCACTTCGGCCACCGCCGGATCGACGGCAGCGAGGACGCGGAGCGTGCGGTACGAGAGCACGTCTCGGCCGGCACCCGCCGACAGAACGGCCTGGACGAGCGGACGGTCGATGACTCCCTCGTCGCTCCGCGAGATGCCGACCGTGACGGTCTTCGCCTGGTGCTTGATCGTGTCGATCGGCCGGGTGAGTTCGTCGACGGCGTCGGTGAGCGCATCGACGAGTGCGTCGACGAGCGTGGACGGCGTGGCGACCTTGCCGGTCGACACCTGGTACGACTCGACCGGGTGCAGCGACATGAGGTCGCGGAGCACGCCGCCGAGCTGCACGGCGGTCGACGCCTCGAGATGACCGTCGTAGCGGTCGGCGCGCACGCCGTCGAAGAAACGATCGGCGAGCGGACGGAGGGCGCTCCTCAGTCGGATGAGGATCTCGTCGCCGGCGTACCCCTCCGCCACGTGGTACTCGATCGCCTCCCGGGCCTCTCGGAGGGGGTTGGCCGACTCGTCGATCGCCAGCGCCGCCTCGTACCCGAACAGGTGACCCGCCATGGCGGAGAGGACGAACCCGAGCGTCGGGTCGACCGCGGGGACGCCGATCACCGCGGCGGCGTCGAACCGGGTGTCGCCCTCGGTGGCGACGACGACCGGCGTCGCCTTGTGGGCCGTGAAGATGGCGACCTCCTTCGACACGTCATCGGCCGTGGAGCCCTCGAGTCCGGCGGCACACACGAGGATCAGCGGCTCGGACGACAGGTCGATGTGCTTCTTGTCCTCGGTCGAGTCGCAGGCCATCGACTTGTAGCAGAGCTCGCTCAGTTTGATCCGCACCTCCTCGGCGGCGACCTTGTTGGGGCCGTTGCCGACGACCGCCCAGTAGCGCTTCGGCGGCGCGAGTCGACGCGCCGCTTCGGCGATGACCTCGCGCCGGGCCAGCGTGGCGCGCATCGCGTCGGGGAGGGCGCGCAGGGCGTCGAGGAGTTGACTCCGTCGGGCCGCTGCGCCCTGGTCGCCAACCGTCGTGACCTCGGCGATCGCGCAGGCCAAGAGCGCTCCGGCGGCGACCTGCGCGTAGAACGCCTTGGTCGAGGCGACCGACATCTCGACGTCGCGTCCGTCGGAGGTGTACATGACCCCGTCGGCCTTGTCGGTCAGGTCGGAGTTGCGACGGTTGACGATGCCGATCACGGCGCCACCTCGGGCGCGGATCAGGTCGACCGTCCGGTTGGTGTCGGTGGTCGTGCCGGACTGACTGACGGCGATCGCGAGCGTGTTGCTCATGTCGAGAGCGAGCGAGAAGCCGGACAACTCGGTGGCGGTGATCGCGTCGACGTCGAGCGTCGACCCCGACAGCTCGTCGAGGATCGCCGCGGTGCTCTGGCCGGCGACCGCGGCGGTTCCCTGTCCGATCACGCGCACCCGGTCGATCGACCCGTCGGCGAGCCGTTCGATCACGTCGGCGGGGAGAGCGATCTCACCGACGCGGGAGCGGAGCAGACCGTCGTCGCCGGCCACCACCTTGCCGCGAAGGGTCTTGGCGAAGCTGTCGGGCGCCTCGGAGATCTCCTTGAGCAGGAAATGGGGGGCGTCACCCCGGTCGATGTCGCGCGTCGTGATCTCGGCGACGTTGACCTGCTCGTCGACGACGGGCGTCGGCGTGCCGTCGTACGCGAAGCGACGGATCCCGTCGAGCTCGCCGGCCGTCTCGGCGGACAGCGCCATGATCTCGCCGCCCTGCTCGCCGTCGAGACGGACGTAACGAGACGTCTCCTCGACGACGCCGTAGGGCTCACTGGCCACGACGTAGGCGTCGTCCGCCAATCCGACGTACAGGCCCTGACCGCTGCCGTGGAGCGCGAGCAGCAGCGTCGTCGGGTCGTCGGCGGCGATCGCTCCGATCGCGACCGAGCCGTCGAAGGTCGACACCGTGCGGCGGAACGCCTCGACCGGGTCGACGCCGGCGCCGAGGTGCCGCGAGGTCAAGGTCGGGATCACCTTGGCGTCGGTGGTGATGGGAGCGGCGATGCGCAGCTCGTGCTCGACCCGGAGGTCCGCGTGGTTGTCGACGTCTCCGTTGAGCGCTGCGACGACGTACGGGGGCACCTGACCTCCGCGCTGCTCGGACTCGCGCGAGTTCAGCGGATGGGTGTTGGGCTCGCTGATGATGCCGACGCTCGCCCACCGGGTGTGTCCCAGCAGCGACACCCGCGCGTCGGGGGACGAGACCGCACGACGGAACAGCTCGTCGGCCGTCAACGCTGATCGGAGCGCCGCGGTGTTGTCACCGAGCTCGCCGATCTCGGCCGCCTGCTTGAACACGAACGACAGCACGGTGCCGTGGTCGTCGGTGTCGACGGCCTCGACCGACCCCGATTCGAAGAGCGGATCGGTTCCCCTCTGCGCAACCAGGGTCGCGAGGGCGTCGGGCTCGATGTCGTGGTTCCAGACGTACAGGTGGATTCCTGCCGAATCCCGCCCGCGAACCTCGAGGCGATCGAGTGCGGAGAACGCCTGCTGCACCGCGAGGTAGCCGCCGAGCGCCGCTGCCGGCGCCTCGCGTCCGGCCAGCTCGACGACCTCCCGCACCGTGCGAAGTCGGTCGTTGCGCACCGCCCACACGACGTCGGCGAGCGCGACGAGCTCGGCGTTCGAGCGCTCGAGGTCGCCGGCGTCGAGGTCGGCGCCGTGCTCGTCGAGTTCGGCGGTCCGTTCCGCGACGAACCCCTCGAGCTGTTCGAGTCGCGACGTCATCGACGCGACTGCGTCGATGCGGCCCGCCAACGCCAGCACCCCGGGAAGGCCGCGCAGCGCACCGTCGACCGTGGCGACCGCTCCGGTCATCGCGACGACGTCGGGACGCAGCTCCAGAGCGCCGTCGAGCCCGGCGACCAGGTTCTCGACGGACGGCGTGGGGCGGGTGGGCGGTCGACTGACCACCCCGATGATTCCGCACATGGCCCGCAACGCTACCGACGGGCCCCGACGGGTCCAGGTCACCGCGCGTGCGGCGGGGGTCTGCGATCAGGCGACGAGCTCACTCCGGATCCGATCGAGACCGGCGAGCTCGTGGACGTCGTCACCGAGCAGCGGCACGGTCACGAGTGGCGCCGGCGCGACGAGGTCGTGCAGTGGCCCGAGTGCGTCGAGTTCGGCACGTCGGATCTCGGCGAGTTGCGCCCGGTTGCGACGCAACCGCCGGAGCACGGCGTCACCGTCGTGCGCTCCGTCGTCACCGTCACCGGGTCCGACGTCGGGATGCAGGCGGTTGACGATCGCCGCGGCCACCCCGACACCCTGATCACGGAGCTGGCGGGCGAACCAGGTCGCCTCGGCGATCGTGTCGGTGCGCGGCGACGCCACGACGGCGAAGGCGGTCCGGTCGGCGCGGAGCAACGCGACGACGTCGTCCGCGCGGTCGCGGAATCCGTTCTCCATCCCGGCGAAGGCCTGGAAGAAGGCGAGCGCGTCGGTCAGCACGTCGGAACCGACCACTCGTCCGATCGCACGGAAGATCGGCTGGGCAGCGGTGCCGAAGATCTTGAGACCACTGCGCGTCGGCAGCATGGCGAGTTTGAACACGCGGTGGTCGAGAAATCGTGAGAGCACCCCCGGTGCCTCGAGGAAGTCGAGCGCCGAGCGACTCGGCGGAGTGTCGACGATCACGAGGTCGAACCGGTCGTCATGGTGCAGCGCATGGAGCGTCTCGGCCGCCATGTACTCCTGCGTTCCGCTCATGGCGCTCGCCATGTTGCGGTAGAAGCGGTTGGTCGTGATCCGCTCGATCTGGTCCGCGTTGTCCGCGTACTTCTCGACGAGGCCGTCGAACGTGACCGAGGGGTCCAGCATCATCGCCCAGAGCTGACCGTCTCCGTTCGAGGACTCGCCGAGGCCGTCCGACACCACGACCCGCTGGGGTTCGGCCGACAGCCCGTCGGCGAGACCGAACGCGTCGGCGAGACGACGGGCGGGATCGATCGTGACCACGACGGTGCGTCGCCCGCGGCGCGCTCCTTCGAGGGCGATCGCGGCGGCGGTCGTGGTCTTGCCCACGCCTCCCGATCCACAGCAGACGACCACGTCGTGACCGTCGAGGAGCTCGCCGATCGCTCCTCCGTCCGTCACGTCGGGCCGTCCTCGGTCAGGTGCGAAGCGAGGACGTCGATGTCATGTGCGCCGAGCCCGGCGACGGGCAGAGCGGGGAGGTGCACCTGAGCGAGCGGGAGACGCTCACCGAGCCGATCGAGCGCCTCGACCTCCATCGCCCGGCGGGAACGACGGAACTCCCATGCGCCGCGCAGCGATGCCGCCTCGCCCGGCTCGACCGCGGTGAGCGCGTCGTCGACCTCCTCGACCGAGGGCAGATCGCCGGCGGCATCGACGGCGTTCACGACGACCGGACCCAACCGGACACCGACGTCGTCCTCGAGGGAGAAGGCGGTCTCGACGGTCTCGTTGACCGGCGTCGTCTCGGGCAGGGTCACGAGGACGACCATGGCCCGGTCGCCGTCGGCGAGCAGTTCGAGCACGTCGTCGGACTGGCGCTTCACGGGGCCGCCGCGCACCGCGTCGGCGAGCCCGGACGCGGACGTGAGGAACGTGATCGCGTGCCCGGCGGCGGGACCGTCGACGATGATGAGGTCGTGGTCGCCGGCGCGCTCGAGCTGCTTGATCTTGCCGAGGACGACCACGTCGTCGATCCCCGGCGCTGCGGTGCCGACCATGTCGATGACCCCGGTGGACGACAGGCGTTTCGCGATGCGTTGGAAGCCGTGCTCGCGGAGGTATTCGTCGAGTGCGTCGGCGGCGCTCAGGTGGATCACGTCGAGCCTGGCTCCGTCGGGTGGATCGGCGTCGAGGCCCGCGAACCAGTCGGCGAGCGTGGGCTTGCCGTCGAGCTCGACCACGAGCACGCGTCGGCCGTCGGTCACGGCGGCGCGAGCGAGGACCGCCGTTACCGTGGTCTTCCCCACCCCGCCCTTGCCGGCCACGATCACGACACGTGCAGCGGTCAGCGACGGCAACGGACTCTCGCTCACCGGAGGCACCTGTGCGCAGACTAGCGATCGGCGTCGCGGCCGTCGCCGCCGCCCTGTTTCTGCTCGCTGGTCCCACGCCGGCCGGAGCGTCGGACTCCGACCTGCCGGCGTCGGCGCAGGAGGGCGACGACGGACCGCTCGACGACACCGACGGAGCCGACCCGGCCGACCCGGTCGACACCGGGACCATCGACGTTCTGCAGGTGAGCGGATTCTTCGACGACATCATCATCGACGCGATCGACGACGCGATCACCACGTCGGCGGCCGAGGGGTCCGACGCCCTCATCCTCCAGGTCAACTCACGCGGCACGGTGGTCTCCGACGACGTGATCCGCGATCTGATCGATCGGGTGGCCACGGCCGACGTGCCGGTGGCCATCTGGGTCGGCCCGAACGGGGCTCGCATGTACGGGACCGCCGCACAGCTGCTCGCGGTGGCGGACGCGACCGGCATGGCGCCCGGCACCCGGATCGGCTTCGCCGGCGTTCCGCTCGACGATCGGGTCGACTGGTCCGGCGCCGCTCAAGACAACGTCCGCAACGGGTCGGTCGGGCTGTCCGAGGCTCGGGCGCTCGGTCTCGTCACCGAGATCAACGACGAGGGCGTGCCGACGATCACCAACATGGTGCAGGTCCTCGACGAACTCGAGGTCGACGGGCGCGTGCTCGACACCACCGCCGAGGTGGTCACCGAGACCGGACAGGTCCGCCGCGACACCACGGCGGTCGTGCGTTTCTCGAAGCTCGGGTTGGTCGACCAGCTGTTCCACACCGTCGCCAGCCCGCCCGTGGCCTACCTGCTGCTGCTCACCGGGCTCGCGCTGCTCGTGTTCGAGTTCTTCACGGCGGGAGTCGGCGTCGCCGGGGTCACGGGAGCGGTCTGCACGGTGCTGGCCACGTCGGGTCTCGCGGTGTTACCCACACGAACGTGGGCGGTGGTGCTGATCCTGCTCGCGATGGTGGCGTTCGCGATCGACGTCCAGGTCGGATTACCCAGATTCTGGACCGGTGTCGGCCTCGGGCTGACCGTGGTCGGCAGTCTGTTCCTGTTCGAGTCCCTGCCGGGCACCTCGTTGCGGCCGTCGTGGCTGGCGCTCATCGCCGGCATCGGGGGCATCGCTCTGACGTTCATCGTCGGCATGCCCAACATGGTCCGCACCCGGTTCGCCACACCCACCGTCGGGCGGGAGTGGATGATCGGCGAGGAGGGCACGGTCGTGTCCGACGTCGATCCCGACGGCATCGTCGAGGTCGGCGAGGGGCGTTGGCGTGCTCGGACCAACCGTGCGACGCCGGTGATGGCCGGCGACACCATCCGCGTCGTCGAGATCGACGGGGTCACCCTCGAGGTCGAACCGCTGGAAGGCGCAGCGAGAGACCACCGCGAACGTCGCCGAGAGCCCGCCGAGTAGACCGGACACAGCACGAATCGGACCCGGCACGAGACGTGCTCGACACAGCACGAATCGGACCCGGCACGAGACGTGCTCGAAATAGCACGAATCGGACCCGGCACCGAACGTGCTGTTCCGTCGAGCCCTGGGGTCGACGGAACAGTGCCCTCAGGAGGGGAGGCGGGGGCCGGCGATGCGGAGATCGTCGCGGCGGCGCGTGATGCCGCGGGCATCGAGTTCGGCGACCAGCGGGAGGGCGTACTTGCGGCTGGCGCCGGTCGCGTCGCGGAACTGTGCGACCGTGAACCCGGACTCGTCGGCCGCGAGCAGCTCCGCCGCGACCCTGGCCGCCCGGTCGATCGTGTCGGCGTGGAACGCCATGCCGTCTCGCTGCACGACGTGTCCACGTCGCACCAGCTCACGGAAGTCGTTGCGGTCGACGCCGTCGGGCGCCGGGGGCGCGAACCCGCCGGCGAGGAGCTCGTCGAGGAATGGGTGCTCGGCGTAGGTGTCGATCGCGTCGGCCGGCAGCACGAGTCCGTTGTCGACCACGATCGACTCGAGGTCGTCGATGACCGCTCGCTCCCGATCGTCGAAGACGGAGACGTCGAGTCCGACGGGTCCCGCCTCGGCCACCCGCGCTCCGACCGATGCGACGACCTCGGCTCGTGCTTCGTCGGTGGTCACCCATCGGCCGACGTTCGGCTCGACACGCACGCCGGTGAGCCGTTCGAGGTGGTCGACCTCGACCCACCCGCGCTCCGCGACGACGCGCTCGATCGATCGATCGGGCGCCGCATCGACGGCCCTCACGACGGGGTCGATGTCGAGAATCTCGCCCCCGCCGATCGTCTCGTCGCGCCCGGTCTCGCGCAACACGAAGCGGTCGCCGGGAAGCAGTGGGAGCGCGTCGGGGAGGAAGAGGCGCACGGCGCCGTCGACACCGGGAGCCAGCGCCGTGTCGCCGAGGACGCGCATCCGCACGTGGTGCTCCCCGGCGCCGACGTAGGCGACGTACGACCCTCGACGCGACACTTCGTGGTCGAGTGAGGCGAGCACGTCGAGCGACGCATCGAGCCGGTCGGTCAGCATCCACCGGTCGGGCTCTGCCACGACGTGTCCCCGACCGATGTCGTCGTGGGCGACGCCGTTGAGGTTGAGGGCGACACGGTTCCCCGGACCGATCCGCTCGACCGATCGACCGGCCGTCTGGATGGCCCGAACACGGGCGCGGTGACCGCCCGGCTCGATGGCCACGTGATCATCGACGGCGACCGCTCCACCGACCAGGGTCCCGGTCACGACCGTGCCGCTCCCCCGGGCGGCGAAGCTGCGGTCGATCCACAGTCTCGGCCGACCGACGTCGGCCACGTCGCCGCTCCGCACGAGGAGATCGTCGAGCGCTTCCCTCATCTCGTCGAGACCGATGCCGGCGGTCGCCGCGACCTCGATCATGGGCGCACCCTCGAGGAACGTGCCCTCGACGTGCTCGGCGACGTCGAGCCGGGCGAGTTCGAGGATGTCGTCGTCGCAGAGGTCGACCTTGGTGAGCGCGATCACACCGTGACGGATCCCGAGCAGCTCGAGGATCCGGAGATGCTCCTCGGACTGGGGCTTCCATCCCTCGGTCGCCGCCACGACGAAGACGCACGCCGTGACGCCCCCGACGCCGGCGAGCATGTTGCGGAGGAAGCGCACGTGCCCGGGCACGTCGACGAAGCTGACGTCGGCGCCGGACGGGAGCGTGGTGTGCGCGAACCCGAGGTCGATCGTGAGTCCGCGCCGCTTCTCCTCCTCGAACCGGTCGGGGTCGGTGCCGGTGAGGGCGAGGACCAACGACGACTTGCCGTGGTCGACGTGGCCGGCCGTGGCGACGACGGTCACGACGTTCCGAGGTCCGTCGCCGGGGTGTCGGTTCCGAGCGACGACAGCGCGGCGACGAGATGTGGGTCGTCGATCGGATCGACCGAGCGCAGGTCGAGCGTGGTGACCCCGTCTCGCGTGCGGGCGACGATCGGCACCGGACGTGCGCGCAGCTCCGCCAGACGATCGCCCTCGACGCGGAGCCCGACGCTCGACACCGTGACGCCCGGTGCGGACCCGGCTCCGGGCAGCGCCTCGGTGTCGACCACACGGACCGGGCCGCCGTCGGCCAACCGCCCGTCGGGGAGATGACCGACGATCGACTCGGCGCGGCGCCGCAGCACGACGCTCGGCGTGGTGACCATGCGCCAGAACGGCAACTCGGCGGCCCGCTTGTCGAGGTAGGTGAGAGCGACGTCCTGGAGCGATCGCAACACCAGGCCACCCGGTCGCAGCGCCCGAGCGAGCGGGTGCCGCGAGCACCGGGCGATCAGGTCGGACCGCCCGACGATCACGCCGGCCTGCGGACCGCCGAGGAGCTTGTCGGCCGAGAACGTCACGACGTCGGCACCGTCGCCGACCGCCTGCACCGCCGCCGGCTCGCCTGCGAGCCACGCGGGTGGGGGGCCGGAGACCCAGGGGACGTTCGCATCGACGAGTCCGCTGCCGATGTCGGCCATCGTGGGCACGCCGTGCTCACGGCCCACCTCGGACAGTTCGGCGATCGACGTCTCCTCGACGAACCCGGCGACCCGGTAGTTGCTCGGGTGGACCTTCATGAGGAGGGCGACCTCGTCGCCGTGTCGCTCGATGGCGCGCCGGTAGTCGGCGGGGCGCGTGCGGTTGGTGGTCCCGACGTCGATCAGGCGGCAGCCCGACTGCTCCATCACCTCGGGCACGCGGAACGATCCGCCGATCTCGACGCTCTCACCTCGGCTGACCGGCACACCGCGGCCCTCGGCGAGAGCCGCAAGAACCAGGAGCACCGCCGCCGCGTTGTTGTTGACCACCATGGCCGACTCGGCACCGGTGAGGCGGGCGAAGAGCTTCCCGACGGCCGCTTGACGGGAACCTCGCTCGCCCGTCGACAGGTCGAACTCGACCGTCTGGGCTCGGGCGTCGCCGGCGTGAGCCAGCGGCGCGCGGCCGAGGTTGGTGTGGAGCAGCACACCCGTCGCGTTGACCACGTCGGTGAGGAGCGAGCGTCGGTACCGCTGCGCTCGCTCCGGGGCGCCCGGGACATCGCCGTCCGCGATCGCGGCCCGGGCGATGTCGACGAGGATCGGATGCGGGAGGCCCGTGTCGCTCAGCGACCGGGCGAGTGTGTCCACCGACGGTGGACGTTCGACGGTGGTCATGGACGACCGCTCCGTCGTTCGGTGTCGACATCGGCTCGTGTCCCCACGAGACCGAGTCTACGAACGGAGTTGTAACGTCGCCCGCCGTGCCGTCGCCGTTCCCGTCGCTCCCCGTTTCGATCGTCGCGCTCGACCCCGACCTGCCGCTGCCGACCTACGCCCACGACGGCGATGCCGGGATCGACCTGTCCGCCCGGGAGCCGGCCGTGCTCCCAGCCGGCGGCGGACGGGCGATCGTGCCGACCGGGATCTCGATCGCGATCCCGATGGGCCACGGCGGTTTCGTGCTCCCACGCAGTGGCCTCGCCGCGAAGCACGGCATCACCGTGGTCAACGCGCCCGGCCTGATCGACGCGGCGTATCGCGGCGAGATCAAGGTGGTCCTCGCCAACACCGACCCCGACACCGAGTACCGGATCGAACGGGGCGACCGGATCGCACAACTCGTGATCCAGCGGGTGGAGCACGTCGAGTGGCAGATCGTCGCCGAACTCGACGGCGTCGACCGCGGCGGCGGTTTCGGTCACTCCGGCCGCTGACGTCTCGCTCCCGTCGGTGCGTGCCCGGCGAAGCGGGTCACGAACGGCTGGCGAGAACGGCGAGTTCGACGCGGGTCGCGATGTCGAGCTTCGTGAAGATGTGGCTCAGGTGGCTCTCGACGGTGCGCCGGGAGATGCCGAGCCGCTCCCCGATGTCCGGGTTCGATGCCCCGGTCGCGATCAAATCGGCGATCCGTCGCTCGGCGGTCGTGAGCACGTCGAGCGGGTCGGCCGCCTCGTTCGACGCCGGAGCAGACAGTCGCGGCACCCGTGCCGCGATGCGGTCGCGTCCTGCTCCGATCCCGAGCCGGTCGAAGATCTCCACCGCTGCGGTGACCTCCGCGTCGAACGTTCCGAGCCGCTGCGGCGCGACCATCTCGACGAGATCGACGACCGTGTCGGCGTGATCGGGGAACAACTGCAGCTCGCCGAAGCGGGTCGCTGCCGTCGCCAGTCGCTCGACGTCGCGATCGACGAGACCGACGACGAGCGCTCGAGTGGGTTCGAGAGCGACCAGCGAGCGCCTGCCGTCATCGATGTCCGCCAGCTCAGCCACGAGCCGGCGAGCCCGATCGCGCTCGCCGCAGTCCACGGCGAGCCGTCCGATGAGCGGCGCGATCACCGCCACCCGGTTGGCGATGCCGACGAGGAGCATCAGCTCCCACAGCTCGTCGAGCATCGACAACGCCCGATCCGGTTCGCCGCCGGCGTGCGCCCGCCAGGCTCGGGCGAGCACGAGCGCCTCCGCTCCCGTGCGGGTGTCGCCGTCGAGCGCCGAGTCGGCGCGGGCGATCGACTCGTCGGCGCGGTCGAGGTCGCCTCGACGACTCTCGATCGTCGCTCGGAGACCGAGCAACCACGGAAGTGCCAACCGATTCCCCGTCTCCTCGGCCCACGACCGACCGGCTTCGATCTCGGCGAGTGCTCGGTCCCAGGCACCGGTACGGAAGTGGGCCCCCGCCGACAGCGACGAGAGCGCGGGGATCTGCCAGATGTCACCGTGCTCGACGGCGACCCGCCGGGCCTCACGTGTGAGCTCGTCCAATCTCCCGTAGCGATCGCCGCCGACGTGAGCATCGAGGAGGTGCATCGCCGGATTCCGCCAGAGTCGTTCCGGATCGTCGCCCGCCACGTCGATCGCATCTCGAAGGACGTCGACCGCCTCGTCGATGTGGCCCCGATGCTGCAGCGACCACGCGAGCGCGCAACCGGCATGGACCGCAGCGACACCGTCGAGATCGAGCGTGGCGAGGATCTCCCGACTCCCCGACTCGGCGCCGTCGAAGTCGAAGCCGAGGGCCCGCAGAAGCTGCCCTTCCGCGCGGGCGCGGGCTCGTTCGTCGGCGCTGGTCCGGTGGTCTCGATCGTCTCCGGCAGCTTCGAACGCCTCGGCCGCAGCGAGGAACGCTCCGAGTGCGGCGTGTGCTTGGGCTCGCTGGTGCAGCACGTGTGGATGAGTCGGGTCGCGACAGGAGTCGAGCACGTCGAGCGCCTCGTCGGCTCGGCGCGACCAGGTGAGCGATTGCGCCCACTCGGCTGCGAGGTCCCAGGCGACCGACGCGTCCGCTGCCGTGGCGGCGCCGGCTGCCCGTTCGAAGAACTCGGCTGCCGCCCCAGGATCGGTGGCCAGCAGCGCTCGGCCCGCCGCGCGGAACCACGGGATCGTCGCCGACGAGTCGCCGGCCGCAGCGAGGTGCCGAGCCGCAGCGACGGTGCTGTCACTCGCCTGATCGGCGGCGAGCTGTTCGGCTCGGCGTCGGTGGAGGTCGGCGAGAGTCGTTGCCGGCAGCGCGTCGAGCACCGCCTCGCGGATCAGGTCGTGGCGGAAGGCCAGCGTGTGTCCGTCGACGGCGACGGCGACGTCGGACCGCAGCAGATCGGCACAGGCAGCGGTCGAGTCGCCGTGGCTCCAGGTCAGGAGTTCGACGAGGTCGGCTGCGGTGAAGCGGCGGCCGATCACGGCAGCGGCGCCGGCTGCGGCCGTCGAACGCTCATCGAGCCGGCCGATGAGTGCGTCGAGACCGCTGGCAGCCGACCTGCCCGAGGTGTCACCAGTGCCGGCTGTCAGCGTCGCCCGAGCGGCTTCGAGGACCAGCAGCGGATTGCCATCGACCTCGTCGGCGAGAACGAGGTCCTGCGGTGATGCCGGGGTGCCCGTCGACAGTTCCCAGAGGTCGCGCAGCGACGAGGCGTCCAAGCCGGCCAGATCGACCACGAGGTCGGAGGCCTCGACCGCACCGTCGACGATCGCCGACGGGCCGCGGCGACCGGAGAGAAGCACCTTGACGCTTCCCCCCTCACCGACGTCGGGGCAGGCCAGCAGAGCGCTCACGGTCGCCGTGTCCAACCATTGGGCATCGTCGGCGACGAGCAGCAGCGGACGCTGGAACGATCGCGCGCTCACCGCGTCGAGCACTCGCTCGTGCAGCACGAAGCGGGCGTCGGCCGAGCGAGCCGAGTCGCCACGATCGGTCCCGGCCGAATCGACGTCGAGCGCCTCGAGGAGTGGCCGGATCGGTTGCGATTCGAGATCGGGTGATCCGCCGATGCGCACCACTCCCGACGGAGCGATCCCACGGAGGAGCTCGGAGAGAAGGCGCGACTTGCCGACCCCGGGATCGCCCACCACCGACGCGATGCGACTCGCCGAGTCGTTTCTCCACGAGTGGAGTCGAGCGAGTTCGTCCGCACGACCGACGAACGGCGAGCGTTCGACGTCGAGGGTCAGTTCGACCATCGTCGACATCCCGGACGTCCTGCGTTCACCGCCGACACAACCACCGCCACCACCGGGTCGATGATGGCCGACGGATCGGGGATCGGTCCACGCATGCGGGAGTTCACGGATGTGTGCGACCGAGCGGCTGGCGACCATGGCGCCATGAGCGACATCCGAACTCGCCGGGACCCGACCGGCGACGGCCGCGACGGCGCCCCCGACACACCCGCTGAGGAGAAGGAGGCCGCCGGCCGGCGGGCGGGCGAGAGGGCGGACGCCCCCGACTCGGACGGCCCGGCATTCCGCGACAGGCTGACCGACGGACGCCGGGCCGTGGAGGCGCAGGACGGATCGTCGCGGATCGACGTGAAGGAGCCAGCCGGCTCCGCATCAGACGAGGTCGCGCCCGACGCGTCGGCGACCGAGAAGATCTCGACCGCCGACGATGCGTCGAGCGTTGCGACGTCGGACTCGTTCGTGTCACAGCAAGCGACGGGTGGGCTCGACGACGAGCAGGCGAGTGGCGCCACGGACATCTCGGGTGCGGAGAACGGGTCCGCGTCGGACGGTCCGGGATTCGATCCGGCGTCGGCGCAGGCCACGTCGTGGAACGAGTTCGGTGACTCGTCGGACCTCGACGACGACCTGGGCACGGCGGGAACCGAAGGACGAGAGGACGACGGTGGCGGCGGTACGGGCGGTGGGCTCCTCGATCAGGACGGCATGGAGGTGCGCGAACCGTTCGTCGAATCGCCCGTCGCCGGACGCAACGTCGCCACTCCCGACACGTCGATCGGCGGATTCGGAGAGGGAGCGCAGGTTCATGACGCGACGGCTGCCGTCGACCACGTCGTTCGGGCGCGATCGTTCGACGATCACGCCGACCTGAGCGACCCGGCCCACCACGACGTCCGCAACGTCCACGAATCGATCGACGTCGTGTCCGAGATCGCGACCGTCGAGGCCGGGTACGCCGAGATGTCGGACGTGTCGCTCGACGCCGATCTCGTCGAACAGATCGACACCGACCTCGACGTCGACGTCGGCTGAGCGATCGAACTCTCCGAGGTCGTCGGGACCCACCACACATGCGGGAGTTCACGGATGTCCGGCGTCGGACGGCTGACGACGATGAACTCATGAACGACCTCCGGACCGGTCAGTACAGCGACGATCGCAGCCGCGACTACGGGGGCGAGGACTTCGTGGACCACATCTCCGAGTCGGCGATGAAGGCGCTGGAGGCCCAGCTCCAGAAGGACGGGGTCGACACCTCCGGGCGCTCCGACGACGAGATCGTCGAGATCGGCATCAACCGTGGCTACGTCGACGAACAGGCGCTGCACGAGTCGTGGAACGACCACCACCCCGAGGTGGCTCCCGACAACCCGAACCCGCCGCAGGGCCTCGACACCCCGACGGCCGAGGAGGCCGGGCCGGCCGCCTTGTTCACGGACATGATGAACCGGCACGTCCTCGATGGGTTCGTCGACGCCCACATCACCCCGGACTCGCCGCTCGATCCCGCACACCAGTGGAACGCCGTCGTGGCGAGCGACATGGGCGAGATCCGCCGTGCGACCATCGAGGGCGCCAAGCTGCCGGACGACCCGACCCTCGGCGACGCCGACATCAAGCAGGGACTCGCCGACGAGGCCGAGCGGCAGCTGGCCGGCCGCACGGGCAGTCCGCTCTCCGGCGACGCGATCCGGGCGCAGGAGGGGGCGGCGCAGGAGGGCCAGGCCCTGCGCGACACGCTGACGGGCCAGTACGGGTACGCGGAAGCGGATCTCCTGGGCCGCCCCCGAGACGAGCTGCGATCGATGATCGAGTGGCATCGCGAGAATCCGACCGACAACGGCACGGCTGCGGCGGGAGCGGTCGCTGATCGGGGCGGCACCGACCACGACGCGGACACCGATGCCGAGGTGACGAGCGACGTCGAGCCCGGTGCCACCGGCGGCTCGTCGACCGCCCGAGGCGAGTCATCCGAGCCTCGCTCCGACGACGGCACCGACACAACAACAACCGAGACCCATCCGTCGACCGGGGGCACGGCCAGCACGCCCCCATCTGGCCAGCCGGCCGCCGAGGCGGACCCGTACGCCGTCGACGTCGACACCGAGGGCGACGGCGAGTACGCCCCAGGAGCGTCGAGTTCGGAGCCCTCGGTCGACGACTTCGAGGCCATCTATCTCCCTCCGGAGGACGTCGAACGCCGGTTTCCCGATCATCACCGGGAGTTCCAGGACGAGGATGGCCAGTCCGGCCCCAGCGGCGATCAGACCTCGACGAACACCTCGGATCGGGACGTCGGAGCGGGCGAGTCGAGTGGCGACTCCGGATCGAACGACAGCAGCGACGACGGATCCGACGATGACGATGACGACGACGACAGCGGAGACGGAGACGGAGACAACGCGGACACTGCGGACGACACCAGCAGCGAGGACGAGCAGGGGACCGATGACACGGCCGACACCACGAGCGACGCCGGCACGCCGCATCCCGACGGCGACGTGCCCGAGGACCCCGAGGCCCGAGCGCGCTTCGAGGAGACCGGCTTCGGGCGGGACCAGCGCCAGGACCAGATCGATGCGATCGAGGCGAAGGGCGGCCGGCTCGGCTCACCCGACGAGTCGCCGAGCGATGCAGATCGGGGATCCTTCTTCGACACGGATCCGGGAGCTGCGGTCGCCGAGGACCTGCGCAACGGCGTCGAGGACAACTCGGGCGACGGGGTCACCGATCCACACGACCTCGATGTCATCGAGTCCGGCAGACCGGTCGTCGAGCTGAAGGTCACCGGGAACGGGCTCGTGGCCCCCGGCGACGCCGAGGCACCGATCGGCGGCTTCGGCGACGGGGCACCCGCGATCGACACACCCGGCATCGCCGGGCCCGTGGGTGGGACACGGTCCTTCGACGACCCCGATGCTCCGGACGACCCTGACAATCCGAACGACATCGGCGTCGACACGTTCCGAGCCGTCGTCGCCGAGACCGCGGACAGCGCGTCGTACCGCGAGGTCTCGGACGTCGAGATCGACGTCACCGTCGTCGAACGCGTCGAGACGGACGTCGATCTCGACCTCGACGTGGGCTGAAAACGGTCACCGACCAGAACCTGATGGGAGCAGGAGCGGGGAGCCCGACAGGAAAATGTGCGGTCGAGGTGTCACGATTCGCTGGATCCGGACAGGAGGCGGGGAGAGCAGTGTGTGCTCCCCCCGTCCGCCGCCCGCTGCCAGCGTCCCCGCCACATGACCGACCGCCCCCGCCGCCGCCCTCGACGAGCCGTCCGCGCCGAAGCGACCGAACGCGTCGCCGACCTGTACGAGGCCTACGCCCCGGACATCGGCGCGTACGCCCGGCGACGGTCCGAGGCCGCTGACGCCGCCGACGTCGTCGCCGAGACGTTCCTCGTGGCGTGGCGGCGACACGATCACATCCCGCCCGAGCCACGGACCCTCCCCTGGCTGTACGGGGTGGCACGTCGCGTTCTCGCGAACCAGCGGCGCGCATCGCGCCGTCGCGGACACCTCCACGAACGTCTCGCGAACGAGTTCCGCGAGTACGAGAGCCGGACGATCCGGATCGAACAGTCCGACCACGTCCGGCGCGTCGCGGCGGCCCTCGACTCGCTGTCGTCCAACGACGCCGAGATCCTCCGGCTCGCGTCGTGGGAGGCGCTGACACCGAGCGAGATCGCCACGACGTTGGAGATCGACGCCAGCACCGCACGTCAACGGCTCCACCGAGCACGCGCTCGGCTGCGGCGGCGCCTCGACGAGGACGGCCTCGATCAGCTGGACACGCCGTCGACGCGCGCGGCACCTCTCCGGTCTCGTCGCACCGGACCCACGCCCGATCCGACCCGGAGCGCGCCGTGGCTCCCCCCTCGATCCGCGGAGGCGGGGCCGTGAGCGACGACGTCGACGTCCTCCACCGCGCGAACCCGGTCTCGGTCGCGTCGGTCCGCCGACACATCACGGCCGACCGGCGCGTGTTCATCGAGGCGATCGAAGCCGACCGAGCGTCCGGAGCTCCCGTCGGACCGCGGTCGCACGCGAGCGGTCCCGTCGTGCGATGGGCGCTCGCGGCAGCCGCGGCCGTCGCCATGGTCGCGCCGCTCGCGGTGCTCCTCGCCGGCCGCGGCGAGATCGATCCGCTCCTGCGCGACTCCGTCGTGCCGGCGTCGCCGCCCGCAGCCGACGAACCACTCGTCGCCGACGAGGCCGACCCACCCGCCCCTGACGGATCGTTCACCCTGATCCCCGCGCCGCCCCCGTCGGTGTCCGCCGACGCGCCGATCGCAGCCGAGCGGGACGCCGACCGCGGTCCGGCCGACGACTCGCCGCCGACGACCGCCGAGGCCGACGCGGCCACGTCCGACGAGTCGACCGGGGCCGCGGGCGGTGGCGGACTCGCTCCGATCGACGACTCCGCCGTGGTCCCCGCAGACGACGCCGACGGAGGCGGCGACGCCGCCGGCGCGAGCCCGGAGTCGCCGCCGTCGGGCGGCGCCGACGATGCTCCCACCGCGCCGGTCGATCAGGCCCCGCCGCCCGGCACCGTGCCGCAACCCGACGACGGTGCCGGCACGCCTCCGGCCCCGGTCGACCCTGCCCCGCCGATCACCCAGGCGCCGGCTCCGACGTCGTCCGCCCCCACAGACGACCAGGGAGGCGGCGGCGACGAGCCGACGCCCAGCCCCACGTCGACGAACCCGGATCCCGACGACGGTGAACCCACGAACGCCCCACCCATCGAGAGCGCGTTCGACCGGACGACCGACCTGCTGGTGGTGCACTTCGACTTCGCCCACCTCGACGAGGCGCACGCCACGGTGGCCACGTTGGAACTCGCGACCTGGCTCGACCTCGACCCGTTCGTCGTCGCCGGAACCGCCGATCCCGAGACCCGGGGAGCGAATCATGACTACGTCGAGGTGATGACCGCGGCCTGGGGTGACGGCTGGCTCGACGCCGGCGTCGGACGGGAGTCGGCCGTCGAGGTCGCCGCGGGCCAGTGGCTCGGCGCCATCGACGACGGCGGTCACGTCTGGGTGGGCGAGGGCGGCGTGTCCGACTTCACGGCCGAGGTGATGCGCGAGGTCCGACGTCAACGGCCCGAGCTCGACACCTCGGCGTTCGTCCACGTCGTGCACCACAGCAGCCGCAACGAGAACGCCACCCGTGCCGGCGACCTCGACTACCTGCGCGACACGTCGAGCTACGAGCGGATCGACGACGGCAACTCGTCCAACGGCACGGCCGATCTCAACGGTCGCAGTGACCTCCTGGTCGACACGGCGCGAACCGGAGAACTCAGCGGTCCGTGGGCCGCGGCGTTCGAGGCGTTCGCGCCCGAGCGACTCGACTTCTCCGACACGGTGACGGTGTTGCACGTGCTGGGCGTCGGGGTCGACCGCGTGGCCGATGCCGACGACTTCGCCCGTGTCGTCCTCGGCGCCGGCTGACGCGCCCAGCGCACTGTCACACCCTGGCGCGAGACTCGATCGCATGATGGAACCGAAAGCGGTCCTCCAGCGATACCTCGGGCTCGGACGAGACGCGATGCTCCAGAAGCTCGAGGGCCTCGGCGAGTACGACGTGCGGCGTCCGCTCACGCCCTCGGGCACGAATCTGCTCGGCCTCGTCAAACACCTCGCCCACGTCGAACTCGGCTACTTCGGCGACACGTTCGGGAGACCGCACGGCGAGACCCTCGCGTGGAGCGACGACGACCCCATGGCCGACATGTTCGCGAGCGCCGACGAGTCACGAGACGACGTGGTCGGCCTCTACGAACGAGCGATCGCACACGCCGACGCCACCATCGCCGAGTGCGACCTCGATCACGAGGGCGCGGTGCCCTGGTGGCCCGACGACGTCAACCCGGTGTCGTTGCACACGATCCTCGTCCACGTCGCCACCGAGACCCACCGCCACGCCGGCCACGCCGACATCCTCCGCGAGTCACTCGACCGGTCGGTGGGTCTGAACGGGGTCGGGAACAACGTGCCCGACGAGACGGCGGCGTGGTGGCTCGCTCACGTCGACCGGGTCGACGAGGCCGCGCGTGCGGCGGCTCACGCCGCCGGCTGACGCCCGCTCGCAGTCGGGTTCACGCCCGGTCTCAGGTCCAGGCGAAGACCGGCTGTTCGAACGCGTCGACACGCGCCTGGGCCGACGGGCGTCCGTCGAGGCCGACCCAGCGGAACTGCACCAGCACGGCTCCGGTCGGAGCGTGGATGAGATCGCCGCCGAGCGGCACCTGGACGACCGGGCGGTCCGACTCGGGGATGTCGACGAACCGGGGCGAGTCGTCCCGCAGGAGCTGATGCAGGCCGACCCGGTACGCCGCGAGCACCTCACCCGGGTCGGGATGCAGGTCCCGTCCGGGGCCCGCCCACACGACGACCGGCGTCATCACGTACCCCGACCGCGTCGGGTAGTCGTCGAGGAGACCCAGGACATCGACGTCGCCCAGTGACAGGCCGACCTCCTCCTCGGTCTCGCGCAGAGCGGCCTCGATCGGCGACTCGCCGTCATCGAGCCGCCCACCGGGGAGTGCCCACTGGGAGGCATGACGATTCAGCCCTGCGCTGCGGCGGCAGAGCACGAACGACGCACCGCCGGCCACGTCGACCATCCGACCGTCGAGCTCGTGGGCGCCGCCGGGGATCCGACCCATCTCCTCCTCGGAGAACGCATGTGGATCGATCCGGTCCTCGCCGACCGCCGAGTCGACGAGCACCACGGCGACCGCTGCATGACGACGGCCCTCGAGCGGCAGCTCGCGGCGGTCGTGCGCCGCCAGACGGGACCGCACGGCGTCTCGGAGTTCGTCATCACACGTCAGGGGTTCGGGAATCGCCACCGGCCGCACGATACGGGTCGCCGGTCCGCACGACCGGCGTCGAGAGGGCCGTAGCGTGTCGCCCCGTGATCGGAGTGGACTCGATGGTCGGTCGACTCGACCGCGTGATGATGCGTCGGCCCGGAGCGATCCTCGACGCCGACCCTCGACGCTGGCACTACGCGCACCCCATCGATGCGGGCGCGCTCGCACGGCAGTTCGACGGTCTGGTCGCCACGTTGCAGGCCCACCAGGTCGAGATCGACTGGCTCGACGACCCCGACGCCCCGCCCGACGACGGTCTCGCCGACTCGGTGTTCACGTTCGACCCGTCGTTCGTGATTCCGGCCGGAGCGCTGCTGCTGCGTCCCGGCAAGGACCTGCGCCGCGACGAGGTCGGTCTCCACCGGGCGTTCTACGAACGGACGGGCACACCGATCGTCGGCGCGATCGAAGCGCCGGGCACGGTCGAGGGCGGCGATTGCTGCTGGATCGACCGCTCGACGCTCGCGGTCGGACGAGGCGCACGGACGAACCAGTCCGGGATCGAGCAGCTCTCGGCTCTTCTCCGGCCGCACGGGATCGAGGTCGTGGCGGTCGACCTGCCGTACCTGCACGGACCCGAGGCGTGTCTGCACCTCCTGTCGATCCTGAATCCGCTCGACGTCGACCTCGCCCTGGTCCACCTGCCACTCGTGCCGTACGTACTGGTCGAGCGTCTTCACGAGGCGGGGATCGAACTGATCGACGTTCCCGACGACGAGTTCACCTCCAGCAACGGCCTCAACGTCAACGTGTTGGCGCTCGCCCCGCGTCGAGTGCTCGCGATCGACGGGTTCCCGACGACCCGCAAGCTCATGGAGCACGCAGGATGCGAGGTCGACACGTTCGCGGCAGATGAGCTGTGCCTCCCGTGTGAGGGCGGGCCGACGTGTCTGACGAGGCCGCTGACCCGCCAGAGCACCACGGCGACCTGACATCGGAGACGACGCGAGTCACCCGGAGTCCGACACCGACGGTCACCCGGTGTCCGACACCGACTGTCTCCCGTCAGCCGGCGAGGCCGAGCTCGACCAGCTGTTCGAACTGATCGGTGAAGTCGGGGAAGTCGCCGGCCGGGATCTCCACATCGATCGACGGATCGAGGTCGAAGTCCATCGCCAGGGAGTACCCGAACGTGACGTCGGCGAAGAACACCTCCATCATCGCCAGTTCCTCCTCGGCCATCGGCTCACCCGTCGCAGCGGCCAGTTCGCCGAAGTTGGAGAAGATCGGTGACAGGTCGGCGTCGATCCGGATCACGTCGACGGCGTCGCCGTCGATCGTGACCTCGACGTCTGCCGTCAGATCGCCGAAGACGTCCTCGAACGCCGCCGCGGCGGCCGCCGGGTCGTCGACGAGGCCGTCGAACGCGTCGCCCGCCGGGCCGAACGGCTCGTCGTCGCCGAACACCGCGCCCATCTCGAGGAACGAGATGGTGCCGCGGTAGCGACTGTTGTCGCCGTCGACCACCTCGACGTCGTCGCCGAGCGACTCGGCGAGCGATGCGGCGATCTCCCGCGGGTTGGGGAACGACTGTCCGGTGAGATCCTGAGCCGCCGAGAATCCGTCGGCGACGGCGAGTTGGCCGGCATCGATCGTGAACGGTCCGGCGAACATCTGGTCGAGCGGAGCGCCCATCTGGCTGAGGTCGCCTGCGGCGCCCATCGCAGCGCCGAAGCTGCTCATGTCGATCGTCATCAGATCGCCGTCGATCCAGTACTCCATCCGAGCCGAGTCGAGGTCCATCCCGCCCAGATCGCCGGCGTCGCCCATCGAGTCGGCCATCTGGCCCATCATCGCCCCGACGTCGAACAGCATGTACGCCTCGCCGTCGGCGTCGACGTCGTATCGGATGGTGGGTCGAGACAGGTCGGCGTCGAACGACATCCCCTCGAAGCCCATGTCCATCTCGAAGCCGATGGCCATGTCGACGTGGAACGCTTCCGCTGCGCCGGTGTTGACGAGCGCCGCGGCGAGGGCGACCTCGACGTCGGGCAACACCTCGCCGACGTCAGGGGATTCGGGATCGGCCGAGCCGTCGGAGCCACACGCGGCGAGGACGAGCGCGGTCGATGCGAGCAGGGGGACCGTGGAGCGCTTCACGGAATGAGTCATCGGTCGACGCCCCCCGATCGTTGAGCGCCTTGACGATGAACGTATTCGACGGATGTCGCCTGGCACCGTGCGTCGGAACCCGGCGGTGCAGCTCGGTCAGCCGCGATAGCCCGACGTGATCGGAACCCGACGGTCCTTGCCGAACGCCTTGCGGCTGACCCGCACGCCCGGAGGGCACTGACGGCGCTTGTACTCGGCGATGTCGACGAGTCGGGTGACCCGGCGGACCATCGCCTCGTCGTGTCCGAGTTCGACGATCTCGCCGGCGGTGCGATCGTGCTCGACGTAGAGCTCGAGGATCGGATCGAGCACGTCGTACTCGGGCAGGCTGTCGGAGTCCTGCTGGTCGGGTCGGAGTTCGGCCGACGGCGGCTTGGTGATGACGCTCTCGGGGATGATCTCTCGGCCCTCGCGTCGATTGACGTATCGACACAGGTCGTACACCCGGGTCTTCAACACGTCCTTGATGGCCGCGTAGCCGCCCACCGAGTCGCCGTAGATGGTGAAGTAGCCGACCGCGACCTCGCTCTTGTTACCGGTGGTCAGCACCATCCAGCCGAACTCGTTCGACAGTGCCATCAGCACCTGACCCCGACACCGGGACTGGATGTTCTCGTAGGTGAGTCCGGGTTCTCGACCCTCGAACGAAGGGGCGAGCATCTCGAGATATGCGCCGAACGCCGGCTCGATCGAGATCGTCCGGAAGTCGAGCCCGAGATTGTCGGCGAGCAGCTCGGCATCGGACTTCGAGTGGTCGGACGAATACCGCGACGGCATCGACACGCCGTGGACGTGCTCGGGACCGAGCGCGTCGGCGGCGATGGCGGCCACGATGGTGGAGTCGATGCCGCCGGACAGTCCGATCACGACGTCGGCGAAACCGTTCTTCCGGCAGTAGTCGCGGGTGCCGAGGACCAGCGCGTCGTAGAGCTCGCGATCGGCGTCGAACGTCTCGGCGACCGGACACAGCGGCTGGGGACGGTCGTCGCCGTCGGCCTCGTAGGACTCGACCGGCGTGACCGGCGCCCGACTGATCTCGACGACGGGCAGCATCTCGCTGGTGGAACGACCTCGCGGGTCGAGGAGTCGCTTGCGGTACACCGGCGGGATCGGCACGTCGACGACGACCAGGTCCTCGGCGAACTGCGGACCTCGGGCCAGGATCGTCCCCTCGTGGTCGAAGGCGAGCGACTGGCCGTCGAAGACGAGCTCGTCCTGACCGCCGACCTGGTTGACATACACCACCGCAGAGTGCGAGTCGGCCGCCCGCGTGGCCAGCATCCGCTCGCGGACGGTTCCCTTCCCGGTGGCGAACGGCGATCCGTTGATGTTGATGTTGATCTCGGCTCCGGCAGCCGCCTGCAGGGCGACGGGTCCGGAAGCCGACCAGATGTCCTCGCAGATCGACACGCCGACCTTCACTCCACCGATCTCGTACAGCTCGAGCGGATCAGACTCGTCGCCGGGGGTGAAGTAGCGCTGCTCGTCGAACACCGTGTTGTTGGGGAGGAGCCGCTTGCGGTACGTGCCGACGATCTCTCCGCCGGTGCACACGGCAGCCGCGTTGTAGAGGTCGCGGTCCTCGTCGACGAAGCCGACCACGGCGACGCAGCGGCGAGTGCGCGCCGCGAACTTGCCCAGCATCTCGCGGTTGTCGTCGACGAAGCCGGGTTTGAGGACGAGGTCCTCGGGCGGGTACCCGGTCGTGGACAACTCGGGGAACGCGACGATGTCGCACCCGGCTGCCTCAGCCTCGTCGTAGGCGTCCGAGAGCTTGGCCAGGTTGCCCTCGAGATCACCCACGGTGGGGTTGAGCTGGGCCATCGCGATCCTCAGCACCGTCACACCGGCAGCGTATCGAGCACTCTCGAACGGCTCCGATGACGAGCGCGTGGTTCAATGGCGGATCGATGACCCGGGCGAAGCGGAGGACGGCGCGAATCACAGCGGCGTCCGCCGCTGTCGTGGCCGCGGCGCTGATCGCAGCGGCCTGTTCCCCCGGTGCAGGGCCCGAAGCGATCCCGCTGCCCACGTCGGCCGACACGACCACCACGCTGCCGCCGACCACGACCACCACGACCACCACCACGACGACCACCACCACGGTCGTCCCTCCTCGTTTCGCCACCAGCATCCGCCGAACCACCGACGGGGTCGCACACATCAGCGGTGACTCGATGGTCGACGTCGCGTTCGGCCAGGGATTCGTGTCTGCGACCGACCACGGCTGCACGCTCGTCGACCAGATCCTGAAGATCCGCGGCGAGCGCGCCGCCAACTTCGGACCCGGGAACAACGGCCAGAACGTCGAGAGCGACTTCGCCTGGCGACACGTCGGCATCTTCGAGCGCGCCACGGCGGACTTCGTGGAGACCGTGTCCGACGACGTCGTCGACGTGTTCGAAGCGTACGCGCTCGGATGGAATCGATCGCTCGCCGACGGTGGTCCCGACGGCCTCGGATCGTGGTGCGCAGGAGAGTCGTGGGTCCGACCGCTCGGCGCCGGGGAGATCTACGCCTACGCCCGATCACTCGCGCTGCTGGCCAGCAGCGCGCAGCTCCTCGACTTCCTGTCGAACGCACAACCGCCCGCCGCCGAGGCTGACGGGACCGCGCCAGAGGGCCTCGTGTCCGAGGCGCTGGACGCTCCACCGATCCTCGCCGACCCGACCGAGCTCGGCAGCAACGCCTGGGCCATCGGTGAGAACCGCACGACCGGCGGAACGGGGAGCATCCTGCTCGCCAACCCCCACTTCCCATGGGAGGGCGAACTGCGGCTCCACGAGGTTCATCTCACGGTGCCCGGCGAGGTCGACATCTACGGCGCCCAGCTCATCGGGGTGCCTGGCGTCGGGATCGGCTTCACCGACGGGGTCGCGTGGTCGCACACGGTGTCGGCCGGCACGCGGTTCACCGCGTATTCGCTCGACCTCGCTCCCGACTCGCCCACCACCTACCTGGTCGACGAGCAGCCGGTGGCGATGACGTCGACCGAGCACACCGTCGAGATCCGCCGAGCCG
>JBCDAK010000015.1:0-39472 GCA_039185545.1 Actinomycetota bacterium | reverse complement strand
CTGGTCTACGTCCACTGGGCCGTCGACCCCGACCTCATCCAGGCATCGCTGCCCGACGGACTCCGCGTCGACACGTTCGACGGTCGCGCCTACGTGTCGCTCATTCCGTTTCAGATGACCGACGCGATGCTCCGCGGTCTTCCGGCGATCCCCGGTGTGTCGAACTTCGCCGAGACCAACGTGCGGACGTACGTCGTCGACTCGAAGGGTCACCGTGCGATCTGGTTCTTCTCGCTCGAAGCCGTGGCGCTGCCGATCGTGGCGTTCGCCCGCTGGCTGCTCGGGTTTCCGTACGTCTGGTCCCGCATGTCGATCGACCGCTCGGGCGGTGAGCACGACGGCACCCGTCGATACCGCACCGACCGACGGCGTTGGCCCCGCCGACCCGGTGCGACCACCGAACTCGAGATCGAGATCGGCGAACGGATCGGGGCGCCGAGCGACCTCGACGTGTTCCTGTCGGCCCGCTGGGGCACCGTCGCCGAATGGCCACGACGATCGGGACGCATCTGGTACCACCCGGTCGATCACGACGAGTGGGTGCTGCACGAGGCGCGGATCCTCCATCTCGACGACGAATCGATCTCGGCGGCCGGACTCCCCCGTCCCGACACCGAGCCGATCGTTCGATACGCCCTCCCGGTCGACGCCCGTTTCGGGCGACCGCAGCGCGTGTGACGTGGCTCCGACGGGCCGTCAGTCTCCCGGCCGGCCGAGCTCGGCCGGATCGATCCGGCTGAGACGGCACTCGACGAGCGGCTCGCCGTACTCGGCGATGTCGGCCCACTCCCGCAGACGCTCGAAGGAGTAGATGCCCGTGGTGTGCCCATCGGCCCAGTCGAGATTCAGACCCCATGCGCCGGCCATCGATGCCGTCGCGATCGCGACGCCGTCGGGATCGGTCTCGGCTGCGGTCGCGACCGGACGACCGTCGCGCCGCCGGGCGTTGCAGTCGGCGCAGGGACACGCGAGACGCAGCGGTGCGAGCGGGAACTCGGCGACGAGTCCGTCGACGAACGTGAGACGGACGAACTCGCTGCGCTTGACATCGATCGCGGCGTGGTCGTGGAGTGCCATGGCCACCCTCAGCCAACCAGCGATTCAGCCGAGCAACGACTCGGGGACCGGCACGACCCGGGCGCGCAGCCACTCGCCCAGCGCCTTGGCCTGTGCGTCCTGACGTGAGGACGCTGCGACCCCCTCCTCGAGCAGGCCACGGATCACGAAGTTGAGCGACATGATCCTCGGGAACCGGTAGCGGTCGACGGCGAGATCGGCGGTCTCGGGGAGAAGCTCCCGCAGTCGCTCGACCGTGAGCCACTCGTCGATCCAGGCCCACGCGTCGGCGGACCGCATCATGAGCTCCGGGGACGGTGCACTCGATCTGACGAACACCCCGAGGTTCGCATTGCCGCCCTTGTCACCGGACCGTGCGCCGATCAGCCGGCCGAGCGGGACATCGACCGTCGGCCCGTCGGGCACCGAGCCTCCCGGGGACCACGCATCGACCTCGACCGATTCGCCGGCGGGAGCCACCGACTCGACGTGCCGGGTGCGCCCGTCGAGATGGACGTACTGCGGTACGAGATCGCTCGGCACCGTCGCCGGGCGGTACACCCCGAACGGGGTGCCCGGACCGGGCATGCCGCCGAGACCGTACATGCCGGGGATGCCCGACAGAGCGGTGTGCACGTTGGCGTCGCTGAACGCTCGGCCGACCTTGCGCTCGTCGGCGTCCTTCACCGTGAGCCGCCAGATGGCCGTGGCCGCCTCCTGCGTGTCAGGGTCGTCGTGCTCGGTCCGGATCACCCGGCTGGTCAGCGAGTCGAAGTCACCGGGGTCGTACGGACAGGCGTCCCAGAACGTGGCGGCCGCGAACTGCGCCTTCTCCTCGATGTCGAGCCCGGTCAGAGCGACCGTGAACGAGTTGCGATACCCACCGAGTTCGTTGGTGGCGACCTTGAGCGTGGGCGGCGGGGCCTGACCCTGGACGCCCCAGACGTAGACGCGGTCCGGGTTCACCTCGACGAGGTTGATCGTGTCGAAACGCGCCGTCACGTCGGGCCCGTGGTACTCGGGTCCCCCGATCTCGTAGAGCAGCTGCGACGTGACCGTGCCCACCGACACCTGACCTCCGGTGTCGTCGTGCTTGCCGATGAGGCACGATCCGTCGGCGGCGACTTCGGCCCACGGGAACCCGAACCGGGCGCGACCGTTGATCTCCTCGCGACCTTCGATCTCGGTGAAGAACGAGTAGTTGCCACCGGTGACCTGGCCGCTGCACTCGATGAGGTGCCCGGCGACGACGGCGCCGGCGAGCTGATCGAAGTCGTCGCGCCCCCAGCCGTGGTGCCACGCCGCCGGGCCACAGACGACGGCGGCATCGGTCACCCGGCCGGTGATCACGATGTCGGCCCCCTCGGTGAGCGCATCGACGATTCCCCAGCACCCGAGGTACGCGTTCGCCGTGACGAACCGGGACACGTCGCCGAGCGTGCCGTCGCCGTAGACGACGCCGTCGTCGAACGCCTGGAGGTCGCCGGACGCGGCGAGGTCGGCGAGGCGGTCCATGAGATCGTCGCCATCGACGTACGCGATCGTCGGCGACAGTCCGAGCCGATCGGCCACCTCATGGACAGCCTCGGCACAACCTCCCGGATCGAGTCCTCCCGCGTTCGACACCACCTTGATCCCGCGATCGAGGCAGGTCCCCATGACCTCCTCCATCTGCGTGACGAAGGTGCGGGCGAACCCGCCGCCCGGACGCTTCGCCCGGATCCGGCTGAGGATCAGCATCGTCAGCTCGGCGAGCCAGTCGCCGGTGAGTACGTCGATCGGCCCGCCGTCGACCATCTCGCGAGCCCCCGACGGCCGGTCGCCGAAGAAACCCGAGCAGTTCGCGATGCGGATCGGGTCGGTCGCCGGCCGCTCCAACGGCGCCTCCGGGTCAGCCATCGACCGACTCGAGGCTCACGAGCAGATCGCCCTGATCGACGCGGTCGCCGGCCGCGAAGTGGACCGCCGACACGGTCGCCGTACCGGTCGCCGTGATGCGGTGCTCCATCTTCATCGCCTCGACGACCATGAGTACGTCGCCGTCGGTGACCTCCTGGCCGACCTCGACGTGCACGGACAACACGCTTCCCGGCAGCGGACAGACCGGCCCGCTCCCGGCCGCTTCGGCGTCGTGGTCGACGAACCTCGGCGCGAGTGTCCACATGGCGGACCCTGCCGTCGAGCGGGTGCGATATCCACCGTCGACCACAGCGGTGGACACGGTGCGGCGCACGCCGTCGACCTCGATGGCGATCTCACCGACGGCTCGCCGCAGCAACCGCACCTCGACGCGTCGTCGATCGTCGTCGGCGAACGATCCGTCGTCGGTGATCGCCGGCGGAGGTCCCAGCAGGACGACGGCCCCGTCGGCGGAGATCGTGTACTCGACGTGATGCTCGACCTCGGGCTCGGCCGCCCGGGTCCACGCCTGGCGCTGACCCTGCGTCCGAACGTTGCGCCACCCCGACGGAACGAAGGCCAGCGGGTTGGCCGAGCCGACCGAACGGGACGACGCCTCCGCCGCGAACACGGCGGCGAGCAGGAGCGCGTCGAGGTCACCCCCGGACGGACCGAGGACGGCGACCACATCGGGGTGCTCGTCGAGATACGCGGTGGGTGTGCGGGCGGCGAGGTAGTCGGGCTCACCGAGGATCGCCGTGAGGGCCGGCACGTTGGTCGTGACGCCGGCGACGTCGGAACCGAGCAGCGCTCGACGCAGTCGGGCGGCGGCCTCGGTGCGCGTCGGCGCGTGGGCGATGACCTTGGCGAGCATCGAGTCGTAGTCGGGCGACACGACGGCTCCGGCCCGGAACCCGGTGTCGACGCGCACACCCTCGCCGATGTCGAACGCCGTCACCTCGCCCGTTGACGGCAACCAGCCGGCGGCCGGGTCCTCTGCCACGACGCGCACCTCGATGGCGTGGCCACTCGACGACACGTCGTCCTGGACGACGGGAAGCGCTTCACCGGCCGCGACCCGAAGCTGCAGCTCGACGAGATCGACACCCGTGACGGCCTCGGTGACCGGATGCTCGACCTGGAGCCGAGTGTTGACCTCGAGGAAGTTGATCTCGTCGACGGTGCCGGCCTCGCCGACGAGGAACTCGACCGTGCCCGCGTTCTGATAGCCGGTCGACGCGGCGAGCTTCACCGCTCCCTCGCACAACGCGGCGCGGGTCTCGGGGAGGATCCCCGGCGACGGCGACTCCTCGACGATCTTCTGATTCCGGCGCTGGATCGAGCACTCGCGCTCCCCCAGGTGGATCACGTGTCCGTGTGCGTCGCCGATGACCTGCACCTCGACGTGGCGAGCCCGCTCGATGTACGGCTCGACGAAGACGGTCCCGTCACCGAATGCCGCCTCGGCCTCCCGAGACCCGGCGGCGACGGCATCGGCGAGCTCGTCACTCGATCGGACGACGCGCATCCCCCGGCCACCACCACCGGCCGCAGCCTTGACGAGTGCGGGGAACGGGACGTCGTCGGGCAGATCGTCGGCCGCCTCGATCTCGAACAGCGGCGCGGTGGGGACGCCCGCCTCGATCGCCGCCTTCTTCGCCGCGATCTTGTCGCCGAGGAGGCGGATGTCGGCCGGCGACGGCCCCACCCAGATCAACCCGGCGGCGGCGACCTGCTCGGCGAACTCGGCGTTCTCGGCCAGGAATCCGTAGCCGGGGTGCACCGCCTGGCATCCCTGCGCGAGGGCGGCGTCGATGACGGCGTCGGCGCGGAGGTACGACTCGGCCGGCGTGGCGCCGCCCAGCGCGACGGCGACGTCGACCGTGTCGACGTGCATCGAGTTGCGGTCGGGCTCGGAGTAGACGCCGACCGTGGAGATGCCGAGCCGGTGCGCCGTGGAGGCGATCCGCACCACGATCTCGCCCCGGTTGGCGATCATCAGTCGACCGATGCGGGCGCTGAGCGTTCCGGTGGGGGTGCTCACGAAACTCATGTCAGTGCCTCCACACGCCGTACGACTCGGCGCCCGTGACGACATTGGAGTGGATCGCCGACAGCGCCATCCCCAGCACGGCGCGGGTGTCGCCGGGATGGATGATCCCGTCGTCCCACAATCGGCCCGTCGAGTAGAGAGCGGTCGACTCCTCCTCGATCTGCGCCTCCAGCGCCGACGTCTGTGCGAGCAGCGCGTCCTCGTCGACCTCGACTCCCCGACCGGCGGCGCTGTTGCGGGCGATGATCTCCATCACCCCGGCGAGTTGCTTGGGGCCCATGACCGCCACCTTGTGGTTGGGCCAGGTGAAGATGAAGCGAGGGTCGTACGAGCGGCCCGCCATGCCGTAGTTGCCCGCACCGTACGACGCACCGACCATGAGGTTGAGGTGCGGGACCTCGCTGTTGGACACCGCGTTGATCATCTTGGCGCCGTTGCGGATGATGCCGCCCTGCTCGGCCTTCGAGCCGACCATGAAGCCCGTGATGTTGTGGCAGAACAGCAGCGGCGTGTCGCGGCGATTGCACAGCTGGATGAACTGCGCCCCCTTCGCGGCCTCCTCGGAGAAGAGGATCCCGTTGTTGCCGAGCACTCCGACCGGGAAGCCGTGGATCGACCCCCAGCCGCACACGAGCGTGCTGCCGTACAGCGGCTTGAACTCCTCGAAGCGACTGCCGTCGAGCATCCGGGCGTAAACCTCGCGGATGTCGAACGGGATGCGCACGTCGGCCGGCGCCACGCCGAGCAGTTCCTGCGGGTCGTGGATGGGTGGATCGTCTGGTTCGGTGCGCCCCGGACCGAGCTTGCTCCACCGCAGGTGGCGGATGATCTGCCGGCAGATCCGCAGGCCGTCCATCTCGTCCTGCGCGAGGTAGTCCGACAACCCGGAGGTGCGGCTGTGCATCTCGGCGCCGCCGAGGGTCTCCTCGTCGACGATCTCGTCGATCGCCATCTTCACGAGCGGTGGGCCGCCGAGGTAGGCGGTGCCACGTTCTTTCACGAAGATCGTGTAGTCGCTCATGCCGGGCACGTAGGCCCCGCCGGCGGTGTTCGGCCCGAACGCGATCGTGACGGTCGGGATGCCGGCCTTCGACAGCTGCGTGAGCCGGCGGAAGCTCTCGCCGCCGCCGATGAAAAGGTCGGCCTGGCGAGGCAGGTCGGCGCCCGCCGACTCGTTGAGGTTGATCATCGGCAGGCGGTTCGCCCGGGCGATCTCGTAGATCCGCTGCTGTTTCTTCCACGTGGTGGGGTTCGACGACCCGCCCTTCACGCTCATGTCGGTGCCGGTGATGGCGCACTCGACGCCCTCGATGACACCGATGCCCTGACACACGCCGACGCCGATCGGATCCTGGGTCCCCCACCCGGCGAGCGCGTTCAGCTCGAGGAACGGCGTGTCGGGATCGACGAGCGCTTCGATCCGCTCGCGCACGAGCATCTTCCCTCGGCGCCGGTGGCGGTCGACGTATCGCTGTCCGCCGATCGTGGGGATCTGGTCGTGCTGGGCCGCGACCTCGTCCCACAACGCCTGCATCTCGGCGAGGTTCGCTCGGTACTCGTCGGACCTCGTGTCGATCCGGGAACGCAACTGCGTTCCGATCGTGGAACTCATGGAGGACGACGGTACTCGATCGACCCTCTCAGTACCGCAGGCGGAGAAGGCGACGCCTACCATCGGAGATCGTGGGAGCGACGGACACACAGCTCCGCGAGGTCCGACTGCAGGACCTGCGCGTCGGGGCGCCGCGACCACTGCTGTCTCGTTCGGCCGAGGCCCGGCTCGGCCCTCGCCACCGCGAGGTCCTCGACGAGGTCGAGGCGATCTTCGTCGACCGCGGCTTCGCGTCGTTCACGATCGCCGACATCGCCAGCCAGGTCGGATGCTCCCGCCGGACGTTGTACGAGCTGGCGCCGTCGAAGGACCAGCTCGTGCTGGTCGTGCTCGATCGATTCCTCCACAAGAAGGGCCGCGCCGCCTTCGATGCGATCGATCCCGAGTCCCACGTGGCCGACCAGATCCGTGACTACGTCGCGGGAGGCGTCGAGTTCGGATGGGAGCATCGATTCAGCGACGACCTCGCCGATGACGCCCCGGCCCGGCGCCTCGTCGATCGGCACTACCGGTTCGTCATGACCGTCGTCCGTCGCCTCCTCGACCACGGCGTCGAGCGTGGCGAACTCCGCCCGGTCGACACCCAGGTCGCAGCGGCCGCGCTCACCGGTGCGTCGCTCTTCGTGAGCGACCCCGATCTCATCGACGAACTGGGTCGGCCGAGCCGTGACGTCGTCGACCAGATCATCGACCTGATCGTCCCGCCGCTCGCCATCACCTGACCGTCACCCGACCCCCACCGTTCGGAGGAACCATGTCCGATCTCGATGTCCGCACCGTTCTCGACGACCTCGTCGCCGAGCAGTCGGCGCTCGACTCGATCGTGTCGCAGCTCGGCGACGACGACTGGTCGACACCCACGCCGAGTGCGCGGTGGAGCGTCGCCGACCAGGTGGGACACCTCACCTTCTTCGATCTCACCGCGTCGTGGGCGATCACCGACGAGGACCGCTTCCGGTCGTCGCTCGCCGACATGGCCGCAGCGCTCACGGGCGAGATGACCGACGAGGAACTCGACGACATGACGCTCGGCGAGTTCCGCTCGATGTCGCCACCCGAGCTGCTCGACGCATGGCGGACCAACCGCCGGTCGCTCGCCGACGCCGCAGCGACGCTCGACGAGGACCAGCGGGTCATCTGGTACGGCCCGTCCATGGGCGCGAAGTCGTTCCTCACCGCTCGACTGATGGAGTGCTGGGCCCACGGCCAACACGTCGTCGACGCCGTCGGAGCCGAACGCGAGGCGACCGACCGGCTGCAGCACATCGCCCAGCTCGGGTTCATCACCCGCAAGTGGACCTACGTCAACCGAGGCCTCGACGCCCCGTCGACGCCGATCGACGTCGCACTCGACGCACCCGGCGGCGGAACGTGGAACTACGGACCCGGCGACGCCGACCAGTCGATCACCGGATCGGCCGCGGACTTCTGTCTCGTCGTCACACAGTGCCGCCACGTCGACGCGACCGACCTCGTCGTCGTCGGCGACGATGCCCGCGACTGGATGGTCAAGGCGCAGGCCTTCGCCGGTGGCGCGACCGACGGACCCACCGCCTGAGCGCCCCGCGTCACGACGCCTCGTAGCAGAGGGCCGAAACCACCCGTCCGCCGTCGCTCCCGAGAGGGAGAACGGCGTGCGGGAGGAGTCCGCCGAGCAGGAGGACGCTGGCGCCGACGGGCACCTCGACGACCGTGGCGGGCGCCCCGCCGCGGCGAACCGCGTCGAGCGACGATCCCAGCTCGCCGGTCCACGCGACGAGCCTCCCGGCGTGATCGTCGGCCGGCGTCGAGTCGTGCAGGACGGTGATGAGCGTGACGTCGCAGCCCCGGATGTCGACGTGGGCGTCGAGGTGATCACCGGGTCGCGTGTAGTAGCTGTACGTGCCACGGCCTCCGGTCGGGGCGAGCCGTGTGCCGCACCACGACGACAGGTGTGAGATCACCCGGCTCGAGTGGTAGGAGCGGTCCTGGGCCGGCCCGCCCGGCCCGCTCCCCAACGCCCTCCCCGGCACGTCGAAGCGTCCGGCGTCGACCCGCTTGGTCGTGCCGAGGTGCCGTTCCGCCGTCCGGCCGACGTCGAGCGCCTCCCGCCGCAGTTCGCGTACCCCCGTCGGAGAGATGACGTCGTCGAGGACGACGAGCCCGCCGGCCTGCCCGACCGGGCCGTCGAGCAATCGCTGGTCGACCCGCTCGCTCATGGCGACCACGACGGCCCGTCGTGGAGGTCGGCGGGTGGTTCGATCACGACGCGATCGACGACGGCGACGACCGCCGGATCGAGCGCGGAGATCGGAAGCTCGATGTCGTCGTCGCCGACCTCACCCGCCCTGGCGGGGATCGTCACGTCGAGCGTCGACTCGACGTGACCGAGCGGTGCGGTGACGGCCATGGCGATGCCGAGGAACGGGCCGACCTCGAAGCCCAACCGACGGAACTCGCCGGCGACGAGATCGACCGCATCGACGGTCGCCGTGGGTCGCAGGAGGACGAGAGCGGTCACGTCCCGCTCCCGTCTCTCGTCGCCCTGCACGTCGGTGTCGTCCGTCATCCTCCGAACGGATTCTGGTCGGCGAGGACCATCCGTTCGAGTTCTGCGAGATCCTCGGGGGTCAGTGTCGTGGCGGGCTCTGCCGGCACGTCCTGGCCCGTCACACCCTCACCCTCCTCGGACAACCGCCGGATCGGACCGACCGGGCGGACGGGCCGGACCGGCGGGACGACCGGCGGCACCACCGGCGGGACCACCGGCGGCACCGGCACGACGGGCGGCACCGGCCCGACCGGCGGAACCGGTGGAACGGGCGGAACAGGTGGTGTCGGGACCACGACGCCGGGATCGACGACCCTGATCGGCCACACCGGCCAGACCGGGAGCACGAGACACCGCAGCTTCGTGATGAGGACCGCGCGATGTGCGTCGACGAGGCCGGCGCCGGTCGCGAGGTCGTGCCCGGGACCGGCGTCGTTGCCGAGAGCACCCGTTCCGTCGACGACGTCTCGCGCGGAGGTCATCAGGATGTTCCGGATCGCGTCCGGGCCGAACCGGGCGCAGACCTGCCGGATCAGCGCGCAGACGCCGGCGATCTGAGGAGCCGCCGCCGAGGTCCCGCTGAACGCGGCCCATCCGTCGTCCGGCTGTGTCTCGTCGCCGTTCGGATGAGAGCCGCCGGCGTTCCCGACGTCGATCGACGCGCCCTCCTGCAGCGGCAGCATGATGTACGCAGCCTTCGGCTTCATGCCCACGAGCCCGGACACATCGGGCACCTTCCGCCCGGGATAGATGTTCGACTCGAACCCGCTGGCGTAGTCGGACGCCTCCATCGATCCGTCCTGCAGCATGTGGACCCCGCCCGCCGAGATCACGTCGGGGTGCTGGCCGGGGAATCCCCACGAGCCGTTGCCGGCCGAGAACACGACGGTGATGCCGTCGGCGACCGCCGCCGCCACGGCTGCAGCGAGCGCCTGGGCACTCGCGCTGAGAGGACCGAGTCGCCGGTTGCTGCCCCAGCTGTTGGTGATGATGTCGGGCTCGAGCGACGCGGCCAGGTTGATCGCCGCGGTCGTGTTGACCAGCGCCCCGGATGCCGAGGCGATCTTCAGTGGGGTCAGCCGCACGTCGGGGGCGACCGCGAAGATGTTCGCCGCCTCGCCCGTGCCGTGACCGATCTCGTCCTCGGTCGGATCGCTGGTCCCGGGCCCGAGCACGGTCGGCTCGACCCGGTAGCCGCGATCGGAGAAGAACGGGTGGGGCGCCATGCCGGAGTCGACCATCACGATGTCGACGTCCTTGCCCGTGACACCCGAGCGATGCGGCTTCTCCGCGTTGACGGCGACGGCCACGTCTCCCGGCACGCTCAGATGGAAGTAGTCGACCGGCGGCGGGAACGGCGTCGGCGCGTCGAGGTAGTACGGCTCCTCGATGGCGACGCCCTCGACGACGTCCTCGAATCGCGTGCCGTCCACGGGGATGAGCCCGTCGATGTCCGAGTTGAGGCTGTCGATGTGTGTGCCGGAGGTCTCGGCGCCGTTGCGGATCACCGGACGCTCGACCATCGCCAGCTCGGTGCCGAACGCACGCTCGTACGTGGTCTTCGATCCGCAGATGTTGATCAGGTACTGGTTCGCGCCGAGGACGTCGAACCCCGCGTCGCGGAGCAGATTGACCGCCCGCTCGACGTCGGCCGGGTCCGACGCGAAGCTGCCGACGTTGGCCGAATCGGCGAGGAGGTCGGGCGCGAACATCGACGACGGGCCCAACGATCGAGGCGACACGTTGGCGTAGATCCGACGGGGGAACCGACGGCCGTCGGTCTCCCCCTGGTCGGTGGTACTCGTGGCCGTCGACGCCGATCTCGTCGAGGTGGCCTTCTTCTTCGCGGCGGACGACTTCTTGCTGGTGGCCATGGTGGATTTCTCCTCGTGCGGTGGAACTCGGGTGTCATCGAGAGCACGCAGCGACCCGCCTGATACATCGGATGTACCTTCCGCTCACGATGAGGTGGTTCCGACGACGGCGCTCGGGAGGCGACGACGACGCGCCGCGGCTCGACCTGAACCGACCCGAGGTCCACACCCCGGGGACGTTCATCGACTCGTGGTTCAACATGCCGGGCGCCCAGGCCGACGACGACGATCGGCCCACGGTGTCCGATCTGCACGGGCGTTCGGGTCGCACGTAGGGTCGACCTCATGAGTGACGCACCGTCGATCCGTCCGTTCACGATCGAGGTGCCCGATGCGGTGCTCGACGACCTGCGGGCTCGGCTGGCGAACACGCGGTGGCCCGAGGCCGAGCCGGTCGACGACTGGACCCAGGGCACGCCGCTCGACTGGGTGCGCGCCGTCTGCGACCACTGGGCGGACGGGTATGACTGGCGGGCCCGGGAGTCGGCGCTCAATCGCTTCGACCACTTCGTCACCGAGATCGGCGTCGGCGGCCTCGCCGGGCTCGACGTGCACTTCGTCCACCAGCGTTCGCCACACGACGAGGCGATGCCGCTCCTGCTCAGCCACGGCTGGCCGGGATCGATCGTCGAGTTCCACAAGGTGATCGAGCCGCTCACCGACCCCACGAAGTTCGGCGGCGACGCGTCCGACGCGTTCCACGTCGTGGCGCCCTCCCTCCCCGGGTTCGGGTTCTCGGGCAAGCCCACGCAGACCGGATGGGGAGTCGAGCGGATCGCCGAGGCGTTCGCCGAGGTGATGGCCCGGCTGGGCTACGACCGGTACGTCGCTCAGGGCGGCGACTGGGGCTCGGCGATCACCCACCAGATCGGCGGACGCGACCCCGACCACTGCGCCGCGATCCACATGACGCTGGCGATGAGCGCCCGACCCGGGTCGCTCGACGATCCGTCGCCCGAAGAGCAGCGAGCGCTCCAGGCGGCGATGTACTACCAGCAGTGGGACTCGGGGTACTCGAAGCAGCAGTCGACCCGTCCGCAGACGGTCGGATACGGATTGGTCGACTCGCCGGCCGGCCAGGCGGCGTGGGTGCTCGAGAAGTTCTGGGCGTGGACCGACTGTGATGGCGATCCCCTCAACGTCCTCACGATGGACGAACTGCTCGACAACGTGATGCTCTACTGGGCCACCGGGGCCGGGGCGTCGAGCGCCCGCATCTACTGGGAGAGCTTCAACGAGCGCGAAGAGGTCGAGGTCACGGTGCCGGTCGGTTTCGCCTCGTTCCCGAAGGAGGTCGTGCCGCCCGTGAAGGGCTGGGTCGAGCCGATGTACCCCGGCCTCTGCCACTGGGCCGAGTACGAGAAGGGCGGCCACTTCGCCGCGTTCGAGGTGCCCGACACGTTCGTCGACGAAGTTCGCACGTACTTCCGCCAGTTCCGGTGACGGCGCCGTCGCCCTCCGGCTCACCGGCCGACGCCACCCCGCCCGCCGAACCGCCCGACCACGGCCATGAGCCGGGGACCGCCCGCGCCGCCCTCTCGTACCGCGCGTTCCGCATCGTCTTCATCGGACTCGCGCTGTCGCAGGTCGGCACGTGGATGCAGAACGTGCTGCTCCCGGCGTACATCCAGGACCGCACCGGGCGACCGTCGCTCGTCGGCGTGTCGATCTTCGCCCAGCTCGGACCGCTGCTCCTCCTGTCGATCCCGGCGGGCGTGCTCGCCGACAAGGTGTCGAAGCAGAAGCTGATGATCTCGATGCAGGCGGTCTCGCTCGTGCTCACGCTGGTCACCGCGGCGCTGGTCGCCGCCGACGCCGCCGTTGCGATCATCCTGCTCGCCCAGCTCGGGATCGGGATCGCCAACGCACTCAACGCCCCGGCGTTCCAGTCGTCGATGCCGTTGCTCGTGCATCGCCAGGACCTGGCAGGGGCGATCTCGCTGAACTCGGCGATGATCAACGGGAGCCGGGTCATGGGCCCGGTCACCGCGGCGCTGCTCGGTGTGTTCGGGCTGTCGATGGCGCAGATCTTCGTCGTCAACGCCGGAACGTACCTGTTCTTCATCGTCGCACTGCTGATCGTGACGATGCCCGACGTGAAGCTCGTGTCGACGGTGAAGGGATTCGCCCGGCTCGGGGTGGGGATCTCGATCGCTCGAGGTCGACCCGTCCTCAGCCGCTTGCTGCTCGGCATGTGCTCGTACTCGCTGATCAGCCTCGTCTACATCGGACTGTTCCCGTCGGTCGCAGAACTCAACTTCGACATCGACGCCGACTCACCCACCTACCGCTGGCTGTACGCCACGTGGGGGTTCGGGGCCTTCTTCGGCGCGATCTCGGTCGGGACCTTCCTCTCGCGGTTCCATCGTCGGGTGTTGATCGTCCGCGGCTTCGTCGGCTTCGCGATCGCTCTCGCCGTCTTCTCGCAGTTACGCGACCAGGTCACGCCGTTCTTGGTCGGGTTCGTGCTCGGGTTCTTCTACTTCATGACGGCGACGGCGATCACGACGTCGCTCCAGCTGAACACCCGCGACGACGAGCGGGCGTCGGTCATGCCCCTGTGGTTCATGGTGTTCGGCGGGACCGTGCCGATCGGCAACCTGATCGGCGGCCCGATCATCGAGGCGGTGGGCGCTCGACCTGTCTTGCTGGTCGGCGCTGCGTGGGCGCTGTTCCTGTCCCGCTGGCTCGACCTGCGGAGCCGCCCCGACGACTGGTTCCTCCCCGAGGCCGAAGGCGGCGAACCCCGGACTCCGCCGATCAACGCCAGCCGCCAGATCTGACGTCACGCCTGGGGTCAGACCCAGAACGTGACATCACAGATGCAGGCCGCACTCCTCGCGGTCGCTGTCCGCCCACCTGCCCGACCGCACGTCGACGTCGTCGGGCGGCGGCGCCGTGCAGGTCCGGCAGCCAATCGAGGTGTAGCCCCGATCGAGGAGCGGATTTCGGATGACGTCGTACTCGGCGACGAAGCGGCGGTGCTCGTCGTCGTTCCACTGCACGATCGGGTTGACCTTCACCTTCCCGCGACGGTCGCGCTCGACGATCGGCGCAGCGCTGCGATGGGCCGTCTGTGACCGGCGGATGCCGCTCAACCAGGCGTCCCGGCCCGCCAGCGCCGTCTCGAGAAGTGCGGGCTTGAGGTCACAGCACTCCCCCGATCGCACGTCGTCGCGCACCGGCTCGACCGGTCCGACCCTCTCGACCTCGATGCCGTACCGCCGCTCGACCCGCCGGACCGTGTCGAGGGTCTCGGCGAAGTGATGGCCGTTGTCGAGGAACGCGATCGGAATCGACCGGTCGACCCGCATGGCGAGCTCGACGAGGGTGGTCTCCTGCATCGACGACAGGACCACCATCCGGTCGCCGAACGTGACGTGCGCCCACCGGATCGCCTCGCGGGCGGCGTCGGTCGCGATGCGGATGTTGATGCGGTCGATTCCTGACCTGTCGAGTCGGGTTTCCACGACGACACCATACGCAAAACCCGACCAAAGTGGTCAAGTTTGTTCGGAGGCGACATCGATCGCCTGAGCGACGAGGCGCTGGACGATCCGTTCCAGACCCGCCGAGCGGCTCGCCTTGACGAGGATCGCGGTTCGCTCCCCGGCCGACGTCGCTCCGCCGAGCACGGCCATCGGATCGTCGAACGCCCACTCGACCGGCGGCCGGCCGTACAGGTCGGTGCCGACGGGAACGAGCTCGATGCCGCCGAGATCGTCCGCGTGCGCTGCGACCTGCGCGTGCCCCTGGGCCGGATCGTCGATCTCCGCCATCGGCCCGACGAACGCGAGCCGACGGTCGGCGTCGACCGCGGCGAGCGCATCGAGGGCGGCGACCATCGAGGTGGGGTTGGCGTTGTAGGCGTCGTTGATCACGAGAGCGCCGGACGCCAACTCGACCAATTGCATCCGCATGGCCGACATCTCGGCATCGGCGAGCGCGGCCGCAGCGGCCTCGATGTCGACCCCGACCGACCCGGCGACCGCCAGCGCCGCTGCCGCGTTCGACGCCATGTGTTCACCACTGGCGGCGAGGCCGACATCGGCGCTCCCCCACGGCGTGTCGATGCGGAACGAGGGCCGGGCGAGGCGGTCGAGCGCAACGTCGGAGATCCGCACGTCGGCGTCGATCGACCGTCCGTACGTCACGACGCGAGCACCGGTGCGGTCGCGCATCGCGACGACGCGGTGGTCGTCGGCGTTGAGGATCGCGGTGCCCGACCGCGGCAGGGCCTCGACGAGCTCGCCCTTCGCCCGAGCGACGCCCTCGATCCCACCGACGAGCTCGGTGTGCGAGTGGCCGACCGCGGTCACCACGCCGATGTCGGGACGGGCGACCTCGCAGAGCCGGGTGATCTGACCGAACCCGCGCATCCCCATCTCGACGACGAGCACCTCGGTGTCGTCGGGAGACCCGAGGATCGTGACGGGAAGGCCCTGTTCGTTGTTGAAGCTGGCCCGGTTGGCGACGATCCGCTTCTGCACACCTGCGGCTGCGGCGATGAGGTCCTTCGTCGACGTCTTGCCGACACTTCCGGTCACACCGACGACCGTCGCGCCACTGCGCCGACGCCCGTGCGCTGCGAGCGCCATCAACGCGACGGCGGTGTCGGCGACTTCGATCGCGGAGTGATCCCGGCGGACGTCGTCGGTCGTGCTCGTCAGATGGAGTGCGGCCCCCCGCTCGTATGCGGCGCGGATGAAGTCGTGTCCGTCCCGGTCGGCGACGATCGGCACGAACAGCTGCCCCACCGAGATCGTGCGGGAATCGAAGTCGGCCCCGTCGAACTCGACGTCGGGCCCGACGAGCCGCCCACCGACCGCGGAGGCGGCCTCGGATGCCCACATCCTCACGGACTCGAACGGTACCGTCGCGCCATGACGTCAGCGGCTGATGATCGCGACTCGCGGATCCACCTCGTCGTGCTGTTCGGCGGCGAGTCGGCCGAGCATGACGTCTCGTGCACCACGGCGGCGCACGTGCTGGCCGCAGCTGATCCGGCGAAGTACCGGATCACACCGATCGGCATCTCGACCGACGGCCAGTGGGCACTCGCCGACGGTGCGGTCGCCGCTCTCGCCGCCGGGCCCGACTCACTCCCCGCCCAGCTCGATCCGTCGGGCACCGGTGTCTCACCGACGCCGCTGCTGGCCGACGTGGCATCGAGCACCACCCGCACCGTCGTGATGCCGCTGCTGCACGGCCCGATGGGCGAGGACGGCACGGTTCAGGGCCTGCTCGAACTCGCCGACGTCGCATACGTCGGATCGGGCGTCCTCGGGTCGGCCGTCGCGATGGACAAGGCGATGGCCAAAGAGGTCGCCACCGCGGCTGGCATCCCGCAGGCGGCGCACCGCGTCGTGCACGAGCACGAGGTCGAACCCACCACAGCCGGACGGCTCGCCGACGAACTCGGCCTCCCGGCGTTCGTGAAGCCGGCGAACATGGGCTCGTCGGTCGGGGTGTCGAAGGTCCGCTCGGTCGAGGAGATGCGCGACGCGATCGACGTCGCGCTCACCTACGACTCGGTGATCATCGTCGAGGAGGGTGTCGTCGGCAAGGAAGTCGAGGTCGCCGTGCTCGGCAACACCGAACCGGTCGCCGCGACGCCCGGCGAGATCGTGCCCGGCGACGATTTCTACAGCTACGACGACAAGTACCTCGACGACGGGTCGTACGCCGTGATTCCGGCGCCCATCGGCGAGGCGGCGCTGGCCGAGGCGAAGGAGCTGGCCGTTCGCTCGTTCCGAGCACTCCGATGCGAGGGGCTCGCCCGCGTCGACTTCTTCTGGGAAGACCCCGCCGATCCCGACGGGCGTGGCCGAGGCTTCCTGCTCAACGAGGTCAACACGATGCCCGGCTTCACGCCGATCTCGATGTTCCCGAAGATGTGGATCGCCGACGGCGTGAGCTACCCCGAGGTCATCGACCGGCTCGTCGAGCTGGCCATCGACCGGCACTCACGCCGCCGCCGCAACACCAAACGCTGACATCACACCTGGGGTCAGACCCAGAACGTGACATCAGGGCTCGAGCGCGGCACGGAGGAACGACCGCAGTTCGTCGCGCAGGCGGCGGAGCCCCGCGGCGTCAGGGGTCCAGCCGACCGTGCGCAACGCCTCGGGTTCGGTCGCGATGCCGGTGACGGTGGCATAGCCGAGTGCCGCGATGAGGCCCGGATCGCCCGCGCGCAGCCGGCCCGCCGCCATCTCGGCGTCGAGGTACGCAACCGCACGCGACACCAGCGGCTCGACCCGCTGACGCAGGCGGTCGGCCTGATCGTCGTCCAGACGACTCACCTCGCGGACCAGGCCGAGGAGGGCCGGACGCCGCACCGCCGGGCGGAACACCGCCTTCACCACCGAGTCGATCCGCTCGAGCGGGTCGTCGGACGATGCGCGGACCGCTGCGTCGATCACGACGAACAGCTCGGCCGCCACGGCGTCGAGCACCCCGTCGACCAGGACATCCTTCGACTCGAACCAGTAGAGGACCGTCTGCTTGCGGACACCGACCTCGCGGGCGATCTCGTCGAGCGAGACAGCGTCGACGCCTCGGGTCCCGAACAGCTGGATCGCCGCGTCGAGGATCCGATCACGGGTCTCGGCCACGAACCCGGTCTAGCACCGATTCGGATCGCCTCTACCAATTGGTAGAGAGGCTGCTACCGTCTCGCGGGTGATGGCCGAGGGGAACGACACGGGGATTCGCGCGTCCCTGGCCGGCAAACGCATCGCCATCACCGGCGCCACCGGGTTCGTCGGCACCGCTCTCGTCGAGCGCCTGCTGCGGAGCGTCCCCGAGTGCGAGCTGATCCTCCTCGTCCGCGACGGCAAGCGCACCCCTGCGGCCCGGCGCACGCAACGTGAGATCCTGCGCAACGACGCATTCGACCGGTTGCGCGACACGTTCGGAGACGAGTTCGACGACAAGGTGGCGAGTCGCGTGTCGACCGTGGCCGGCGACGTCACCCGCGACGGACTCGGCCTGAACGACTCCGATCGCGAGCTGTGGGGCACCGCCGACATCCTCATCCACTCCGCCGCGGCGGTGTCGTTCGACTCGCCACTCGACTCGGCCGTCGAGATCAACCTGCTCGGCCCCACCCGGCTCGCGGACCTGGCCAACCAGATGGGCGTGACCCCGCACCTCGTCGCGGTGTCGACGTGCTACGTCGCGGGCAACCGCCGGGGGAACGCTCCCGAGATCCTGGTCAGCGAGGGCCCGTTCGACATCGGACTCGACTGGCGCGCCGAAGTCGCGGCCACGAAGCGCGTCCGCTCCGACCTCGACGCCGCCAGCCGTGAGCCGCACCAGCTGAAGGTGTTCCGCAAGGGAGCGCGGGCTGAACTCGGAGCAGCGGGAGCCCCGGCCCTCGCCGCCAAGACCGAGGACCTCCGCCGGAAGTGGGTCAAGAACCAGCTCGTCGACGCAGGCCGGGCCCGTGCTGCGAGCGTCGGCTGGCCCGACGCCTACGCCTTCACCAAGGCGCTCGGCGAGCAGGCACTCACCGACGTGAAGGGCGACGTGCCCGTCTCGATCGTCCGGCCGTCGATCATCGAATCGGCGCTCGCCGAGCCACGCCCCGGCTGGATCCGGGGCTTCCGGATGGCCGAGCCCGTCATCATCTCGTTCGCCCGCGGGCTCCTGAAGGAGTTTCCCGGCGTCCCCGAGGGCACGGTCGACGTCATCCCGGTCGATCTCGTCGTCGCCTCGATCATCGCCGTCGCCGCCCAGGGTCCCGAGAAGGCACCGGCGATCACGCAGATCGCGTCGGGCGGGATCAACCCGCTCAAGTACCGCACGATCGTCGACAACGTCACCGAATGGTTCCTCCGCAACCCGATCTACGACTCGAAGGGTCAGCCGATCGTGGTCCCCGAGTGGCGCTTCCCCGGTCGGGGACGGGTCCAGAAGCAGCTCACCAGGGCCACCCGAGCCCTCACCGCCGCCGACCGCGTCCTGCAATCGCTGCCGCTCCGGGGCAAGCAGGCCGAGCTGTCGGCGCAGCTCGAGGAGAAGCGGATCGAGGTCTCGACCGCGCTCGAGTACGTCGAGCTGTACGGGCTCTACACCGAGTGCGAGGCGATCTACCAGGTCGACAACCTGCTCGAGGTCTGGGACTCGCTCAGCCCCGACGACCAGACCGAGTTCAACTTCGACCCGCGCTCGGTTGCCTGGATCCACTACCTGACCGAGACGCACCTGCCGTCGATCATCCAACACGCCCGGGTGAAGACCACGCCCGGTCCGTCGAAGGCGATCGACCGGATGTCCCGGATGCGCGGTCAGGTCCTCGACCCGAAACGTCACGTCGCAGCCTTCGACCTCGAGAACACACTGATCGCGTCGAACGTGGTCGAGAGCTACTCGTGGCTCGCGACACGGCGACTCGACCCGTCCGAGCGCGTGCGGTACGTCCTGAAGACGCTCACCGAGGCGCCCGGCCTGTTGAGGCTCGACCGCCAGGACCGGACCGACTTCCTCCGGCACTTCTACCGACGGTACGAGGACGCTCCGGTCGAGCAGATCGAGGCGGACGCCGTCGAGATGCTGAGCCAGCTCATCGTCACGAAGGCGTTCCCGGCCGGTCTGCGGCGCGTGCGTGAGCACCGGGCGCTCGGCCACCGCACGATCCTCATCACGGGTGCGCTGTCCTTCGCTGTCGAGGGACTTCGTCCGCTGTTCGACGAGATCGTCGCGGCCGAGATGTCGGTCCGCCCCGATGGAACGTTGTCGGGCGAGATGGTCACCGTCCCGCCGACCGGCGAGGCCCGGGCGCAGATCCTGACCGACTGGTGCGACGCCGAGGGTCTCGACATCAACGAGGCGGTGGCGTACGCCGACTCGTCGTCCGACCTCCCGCTGTTCGACGCCGTCGGATTCCCCGTGGCCGTCAACCCCGAAACGCGGCTCGCCGCCATCGCCCGCAAGCGCGGGTGGCTCGTCGAGAACTGGTCGAAGGCACCGGGCGGACCGCGTCCGCTCCTCCCGATCGGCGAGCTCCGTCCCGAACGCGAACGACGCGCCGACCGGGTGGTCGCCCGATGAAGGCACTGCAGGTGCGGAGGTCGGTGCCGCGGTTCGGAGCGGGACGCATCGCGTCGGCGGTGTCGCCGTCCGGAGCCGCGCGGCTCGGACCGCTCGAGTACCGCCAGATCGACGACCCCGCGCGACCCGACGGTGACGGGTGGCGGCAGGTCCGCACCCGGATGTCCGGGATCTGTGGATCCGACCTGTCGATGGTCGAGGGGCATGCCTCGACGTACTTCGACGACTGGGTGAGCTTCCCCTTCGTCCCGGGCCACGAGGTGGTCGGCGAGCTGATGGACGGCGACGACGCCGGCCGGCGCGTGATCCTGGAACCGGTGATCGGCCACGCAGCCCGAGGCGTCGCACCTCCGTTCGACGGAGCGCGCCCGGGAGACGGCGACGACCACGCCCACCTCGCGACCACCAGCGACACCGGCGTCGAACCCGGCATCCAGACCGGCTTCTGCGCATCGACCGGCGGCGGGTGGGGACCCTGGTTCTGGGCGCACGACTCACAACTCCACGTCGTCGACGCCTCGGTCGACGAGTTCCCCGACGAGCGAGCGGTCGTCGTCGAACCGTTCGCCGGCGGCATCCACGCTGCGCTGATGGCGTCGTCCGCACTCACGGCGACACCCGATCCCGTCGTGGCCGTGCTCGGCGCGGGGACGATGGGCCTCACCACGATCGCCGGGCTCCGTCGCTACGTACCGGGCCGCATCATCGTCGGCGCCCGCTACGAGCACCAGCGCCGACTCGCCGCAGCGTTCGGCGCCGATCGGGTCGTCGAGGCCGGCGCACTCGACCGGGCGGTCCGCCGCGAAGTCGGGTGCCATCTCATCGGCGATCCCGACCGCCCCCTGCTGTCGTCGGGAGCCCACGTCACCGTCGACGCCGTCGGATCCAGCGACTCGATCGCCGACGCCATCAGAGTCACCCGACCCGGCGGACGAATCATCCTGCTCGGCATGCCCGCTCACGTGTCGTTCGACCTCACCGCGCTCTGGCACCGCGAGATCGAGATGAAGGGCGCGTACACGTACGGAACCGAGACGCTGCCCGACGGAACGACCAGCACCACGTTCGACCTGGCGATCGAGATGGTGTCGGCCGTCGAGGCCGAACGTCTCGTCAGCGCCACGTACCGGCTCGACGATCACGTCGACGCCATCGCCCACGCCGCCGCAGCCGGACGGCGCGGCGCCACCAAGATCGCCTTCGACATGAGGGAGAACTGATGCCCCGCCCCGGATTCGTCCTCCCTGTCGATCGGTCGACGCCGCCCACCCTGTTCTGGCGCGGTGAAGGGTTCAGCCTCGAACGACTCCCGGCCGACCGCAGCCGGATCGTGTACCCGCCCGAGCCACTCGCCGGGCTCACCCACCTCGACGGACACATCCGCGACGCCCTCCTCCACCCGCTCGACATGGATCCGCTCCCGGCGCTGCTGAAGCCCGACATGAAGCTCACGATCTGCTTCGACGACTGCTCGCTGTCGCTGCCGAAGATGCAGACGCCCGACAACCGCCAGCGGATCGTCGAGGCGGTGCTCGACATGGCGGCCGAAGCCGGAGTCGACGACGTCCACATCATCGCGGCGCTCGGACTCCACCGCCGGATGCACGAGTACGAGCTCCGGCACATCCTCGGCGACCGCGTGGTCGACGCATTCCTGCCCCGCGGATGGCTCTACCAGCACGACGCCGAGGACCCCGACAACCTGGCCGTCATCGGCGAGACCGACCACGGCGAGATCCTCGAGATCAACGAGCGGGCGGCCAACTCCGATCTCGTCGTGTACGCCAACGTCAACCAGGTGGCGATGGACGGCGGCTGGAAGTCGCTCGTGACCGGCCTGGCCAGCTACCGCTGCCTCAGCCACCACCACAACCCCGAGTCGCTGCAGAACACGCGCAGCCTGATGGACCGCCACCACTCGGCGCTCCACCACTCGATCTGGCGGATGGGGAAGGTGCTCCGCGACTCGGGTCCGCAGGTGTTCCAGGTCGAGACGACCATCAACACCGACGCGTTCCCGCCGCCGTTCGAGTTCCTGTCGAAGCGCGAGTGGGAGTGGACCCGCAAGGACCGGGCGCTCTACCTCGGCACGGCGAAGAGCCTCGACCGCATGCCCACCCGCACCAAGCGCAAGATCTTCCACTCGATGGAGTCGCCGTACCGGACCACCAGCGTGCAGGCCGGCTTCACCGAGACCGTCCACGAGCGCACGCTCGAGCACGTGTACGAGCAGCACCTCGTACCGGTCGACGGGCAGACCGACATCCTCACGATGGGCATCCCGTTCATCAGCCCGTACAACCCCGAGTCGATCATGAACCCGATCCTCGTGATGTGCATGGGACTCGGGTACCTGTTCAACATGTACCGGGGAATGCCGCTCGTGAAGGAGGGCGGCGTCGTGATCATGACGCACCCCACCTACGAGGAGTTCCACCCGGTCCACCACCCGAGCTACATCGACTTCTTCGACGAGGTGCTCGCCGACACGACCGATCCGACCGAGATGGCGACGAAGTGGGAGAAGAAGTACGCCGAGGACGACTGGTACCGCCACCTGTACCGGACGAGTTACGCCTACCACGGTGTGCACCCGTTCTACGCCTGGTACTGGGGCGCCCACGGCCAGCAGCACGCCGGCAAGGTCATCATCGTCGGCGGCGAGCCGTCGGCGGTCCGCCGCATCGGCTTCACCCCGGCCTCGACGATGAACGACGCGCTCGAGATCGCGTCCGACACCGTCGGCCGGAGTCCCACCATCACCCATCTGCACGTCCCCGGCGTCCTCGTCGCCGACGTCACCTGATCCAAGAGACCTCATCCGAGAGACTTCGTGAGCAACTACCTGCGCAGCGAGCAGCGGCCCGACGCGTCCGGTGGGGCGGCCACGCGTGCCGCTCAGCGGGCCGCAGGGGTCGCCTCCGAGGGAGTTCGGCGGCTCAGCGCGCCGCTCCGGACGAAGGGCTTCCCCCTCCGCGCCCCCACGGCGCCCGGAGGAGTCGAGGTTCCCGTCGAGCCCGACACGCTCGGCGGGGCCTACGACACCGAGTGGGCGCAACGACCGGTGGCCCGCGTCGCCCGCGGCCTCATCGTCGAGGGCCCGCTCCGACTGTTCGTCCAGGGGGTCGCCAGTCCGACCGTGACGGGTCTCGATCGACTGATCGATCTCGAACGTGCCGTCGACGACGGCGCGGACGGGTCCGACCCCGACCCGGTGATCTTCGCCCCCAACCACCACAGCCATCTCGACACCGCGGTCATGATCCGCTCGATCCCCGCGGCGTGGCGGCGACATCTGGTCGTCGCGGCCGCAGCCGACTACTTCTTCGATGCCCACTGGAAGGCGGCGTTGTCGGCGCTGTCGCTCAATGCGATCCCGATCGACCGAGAAGCGACCAGCCGTGACACGTTCGATCGCATGCGCGACGCGATCGCCGACGGCAACAGCCTCATCATCTATCCCGAGGGCGGCCGCTCACCCGACGGATGGGGACAGGACTTCAAGGGCGGAGCCGCCTACCTCGCCGCTCGGACCGGTGCGCCTGTCGTTCCCGTGTTCCTCGACGGAACCGGCGAGCTGTACGGGAAAGGTGCGTCCCGCCTGAAGATCGGACGGACGTCGGTGGCGTTCGGCACGCCACTCACCCCCGGCGAGGGGGAGAACACGCGACGGTTCAACGCTCGGATCGAAGCCGCGGTCGCCCGACTCGGTGACGAGGTCCTCCACGACGCCTGGACGGCGGCCCGCCGTGCCGCAGACGGGAGCACGCCGTCGCTCTCGGGACCCGACCATCGGGGATGGCGGCGACAGTGGCAGCTCGCCGATCGACGTCGGCTGGGCACCGCGGGCATCCGGCGGCGGCGACGGCGGACGTGGCCTGATCTCGGGTAGACCTGCATCCGATGCAGCGACCTGAGACGCGTCGTGCGGGCCGACGCCACCTCCTCCCGAGCCTGATCGTGACCGCCGGCCTGTGCGTTGCCGGTTGCGCCACCGAGGAGTCGGCCGGTGGGGCGACCGATGCGGAATCGTCGCGACCGCCGACCGACGCCACCACGACCACGGTGACGCCCACCACGGTCGCCACGACGCTCCCGCCGACCACGGTCGCGCCGAGCACGTCGGCGGCGCCCGACACGTCCGCGCCGGCCAGTACCACCCCGCCGCCCACCGGTGTACCGGTCGACTCGTCGGTCACGCTGTTCGTCGGAGCCGACGCCGAGTCCGGCGCGTGGCTCTATGCCGGTCGATGGACGGGGAGCGACTGGGAACAGGCCGTCGACGACGAGGGCGAGACCGTCGGGGTCGAACTCGACGCCGGAGCCGAGATCGCGATCAGCCGGCTCGGCGCCGACACGGTCGCCGGAGCCGTTCAGTCATTCGCCGAATCGTGCGGTGACGGACGCCAGGGACCCGTGCTCACGCCGAGCGTCGATGCGCCGGCCACGCCGGGATTCGGGTTCGGAGCGATCGCACTCCGCGCCGACTGGCCACTCCAGCCGCGCCGCGTCGCGCTCGTCGACGGACAGGTCGACTCATTGGTGGCCGCCGGCCGATCGATCTTCGGCGGTCGAGGGGTCGACGACGCGGCCGGGACCCTCGACCAGGCGGTCGTGGCCGACCTCGACGGTGACGGCGACACCGAGGCGATCGCCGTGATCGGAAACGGCAGCGACGACGGCATCGGTCCGGGGTACTCGGGTGTCGCGCTCGTCGACGTCGACACCGGCCAGGTCATCGAGCTCGTGTCGGACCTCGCGATCCAGCCCCCGCCGCCGACCACCGACGTGCCCGTCGACACCGCCACCGACACCACGACCGACACCACGACGACCGTCCCACCCGTCGTCACCTTCACGTCGTACCGCGTGCTCGACGTCCTCGACCTCAACGGCGACGGGCTGATGGAGGTCGTGCTCCGCAACTGGTCGCCCACACGCCGAGGTGTCGCCGTGATCACCGTCGACGGCTCGACCGTCGCCACCGCGCTCGTGGCGGCCTGCACCGGCTGATCCGACACCTCTCCCCGCCACTTCTGTCACGTCGACCGCCGAGACCCGCGGGCCCGACTTCCCGCTCAAACCGGCACCCGTCCGTGCCGATGAACCCGTGAACGGTCGACGAACGATGGGTGAGAAGGGTGAGAACGAGCCGGCTCTGGATGGCGATGCTCTTCGGCGTGCTCGTCGTCGCGTCCGGCGTCACCTGGGTCGCGCTCAATGCCATCGCCGGGATCGAGCAGGCCAATGATGAGCGCGAATCGTGGATCACGATCGACTCCGCGCTGCTCGAGTTGTCGAACGAGGTCGCCGAGGTCGTCGTCGAGACCCGAGGGCGAGCGTTGAGCGGCGACGCCGTCATCGCCGGCGAGACCGATCTCCGGGCCGAGTTCGACGAGATGATGGCGACACTCGGCGAACAGGTCGCCGTGGTCGTCGATCCCGACGATCGAGCGGCGTTCGACGACGTACTGGAGCGCATCTCCCGCGACATCGACTCCATCACGGCGAGCGTCGGCATCATCTCCGATGCCCAAGGATCCTCCGACACGGCTCCGCTCGATCGCCGCCTCCAGCGACTCCTCATCGAGCACCAGTTGTTCCAACTCCACCTCGACGACCTCGCACAGGTCCGATTCGACGCCGAGTCCGACCGACTGACGTCGCTCGCCGACGCGAGCAGCCGTCGATTCGACCTGGTGATCCTCGCGAGCCTTCCGATCGCCGCCCTCGTGCTCGCCCTCGCGCACTGGGGCCGCCGAACCGAACGACGCGAGGCACGACTCACCGCACGACTCGACCGGGAGCGACGCCAGGCACAGGCGATCGTCGACAGCATGCCGACCGGGATCGCGTGGGTCGGCCGGAACGGACGCATCCTCGGGTTGAACCGCCCGATGCGCGACGTGTTGTCCACGTGGACCTCGGCAGAACCGATCGGCGAGACGCTGTCGGACCTGGCAACGACCCGATGGACGCCGACCGCCGCGCGTCTCGAGCAACTGATCGTCCGGACGCTCACCGACGGCGGCGTGCACGCCGATGAGCTGCACGAGGCGCGCGATGGTGTCTCGCACACGATTCGTCTGGCGAGCTCGCCCCTCGTCGAAGGTGACCGTGTCGTCGGAGCGATCCTCCTCGGTGAGGACGTCACTGCGGAGCGCGAGACCGAGCGTGCGCTCGCCATGAGCGGTCGGATGGAGTCGATCGGACATCTCGCGGCAGGGGTCGCCCACGAGATCAACACCCCCGTGCAGTTCGTGACCGACAACGTGCGCTTCGTGGGCGAGGCGTTCGTCGACGTCGTCGACGTGGTCGGGCCGCTGGCCGACATCGCCCGACAGACCGACGCCCCGGCGGCCGATCGTCTGCTCCGGCAGAGCGAACTGCGGTTCCTGCGCACCGAGGTACCCACCGCCATCGCGCAGTCGCTCGACGGGTTGACGCGCGTCAGCGAGATCGTCGGCGCGATGAACAGCTTCTCGCATCCGGGCTCGGAGACGGCCGTCGTCGACGTCAATTCGATCGTCGGGACGACGCTCGCGGTCGCCCGCGGCGAGTGGCGGTCCATCGCCGACCTCGATCTGCGGCTCGACCCGACGATCCCCCTGGTCGACGGGCGCGAGGGTGATCTCAAGCAGGTGCTGCTCAACGTCGTCGTCAACGCCGCCCACGCGATCGGCGACCGACGCGACGGTGACCACGGCGACACGGACGGCCCGGACGGCGCGCCGAGACTCGGACGCATCGGGGTCGAGACGGTCGCCGACGGCGACCTCGTCAGGATCCGAGTGACCGACGACGGGCTCGGGATGACCGACGAGGTCCGCCGGCGTGTGTTCGACCAGTTCTTCACCACGAAGCCGATCGGGCGCGGCACCGGTCAGGGGCTGTCGGTGTCGTGGGACATCGTCTCGGCACACGGCGGGTGGATCGACGTCGACAGCACACCCGGCGTCGGCACCATCTTCACCGTCACCCTTCCGGCCCATCGTCCGGTCGCAGCGCCGGCACGCGGCCGCGATGACGACCACTCGCTCGATGATCGCCGCCGCTCGGCCGCGGGTGTGCCGCGATGACGACCACCATCGTCTTCGTCGACGACGAACCCAACGTCCTCGAGGGAACCCGACGGTCACTGCGTCGGATGCGGGAGTCGTGGGATCTGCTGTTCTTCGACGACCCTCACGCCGCACTCGATCACATCCGGACGAACGCGGTCGACGTCGTCGTGTCCGACATGCGGATGCCCGACATGGACGGATCACAGCTGCTCGGCGAGGTCAAGCGGACCAACCCGTCGGCCGCCCGGATGATCCTGTCCGGATACTCCGACGGCGACGCCGTGCTCCGGTCCACGCGGGTGGCGCACCAGTTCCTCACGAAGCCGTGCGAACCGGACGAGCTCCGCCAGGCCCTGGAGAAGATCGACGAGGCACGCAGCGCCGTCCCACTGACCGCCATCCGCGAGATCGTCGGCTCGGTCGATCAGCTCCCCTCGGTCGGTGAGGTCTTCGAGGAACTGACCGCACGCACCGCCACGGACGACTACTCGATCGACTCGCTCGGCCAGATCGTCGTGCGCGACGTGGGCCTCAGCGCCGAATTGTTCCGCCTCGTCAACACGTCGTTCTTCGGACTCCGCCGTCAGATCGAATCGGTCTCGGAGGCCATCTCCTTCCTCGGTGTCGACGTCCTCCTCGGCATCGTCGCCGCGCACTCGGTGCTCCAGAGCGACGAGTTCACCAGCGCCGAGCGCATCACCCGCCTCAACTCCCACAGCCAGGCAACGGCGTCGCTCGCAGCCCGGCATCGGCGTCTCGAGGGCGGAACCAACCGCCAGTCGATCGAGGCGTTCACGGCGGGGTTGCTGCACGAGGTCGGGGCTCTCGTCCTCGTCCGACTCGGGACGTTCCCGCCCGATCAGGTGTGGACCGTGCTCGACGAGGACGACTGGATGAACGAACGGATGCAATTCGGGGCCGACCGGTTCTCGGTCGGTTCGTACCTGCTCGGCCTCTGGGGTTTCTCCCCCGACACCGTCCGCGCCGTGGCAGCGCTCGGCACCGACGACCCGATCGCTGATCCGACGGGACTCGACGGTGCGCTGACGGTCGCGCACCACGCGTTGCTCTCGGGCCGGATCTCGATGACCGAAGCGCTCGCCGACGAGTCGGACGGGATGAACGCCGTCGACGACGCGCTGCGCGACGTGGCGGCCGAGTTGGCCGAACACGGCACCGCTGGCCCGCCGCCCGTCTGAGCGGTCACCAGGTGTCGACGTTCGGGCGGACCGAGCGTTCGGGCACCTCCGACCGATGTGTCGGCGGCGCCGACTCGAGGATGGTGGTGATCCACCGACGCGTGTCGATCGGGTCGATCACGTCGTCGATCTCGAACAGCGAGGCGACGTTGAGCGCCTTGCCGTGTTCGTACATGCGGTCGACCATCTCTCGGTACAGCGCGTCTCGCTCGGCGTCGTCGGCGATCGCCTCGAGCTCCTTGCGATAGCCGAGTCGGACGGCCCCCTCGAGGCCCATGCCACCGAACTCGCCGGTCGGCCATGCGATGCACGCATGCGGCGCCTTCGTGGACCCGCCCATCATCGCCTGCGCGCCGAGACCGTAGGCCTTGCGAGTGACCACCGTGACGAGCGGGACCGACACGTTCGCGCCGGTCGTGAACAGCCGGGAGCAGTGGCGGACGAGCGCGGTCTCTTCGACGGCGGGTCCGACCATCATCCCCGGCGTGTCGCAGATCGTGACGATCGGCAGACCGTGCGCGTCGCACAGCTGCATGAACCGGGCGGCCTTGTCGGCGCCATCGGAATCGATCGCTCCGCCGAGGTGGGTCGGGTCGTTGGCGACCACGCCGACGGATCGCCCCTCGATCCGGGCGAGCACGGTGACCATGCCCCGTCCGAAGTCGCGACGCAGCTCGAGCCCCGAGTCGACGTCGATGAGCCCCTCGATCGCCTGGCGGATCTCGTAGGCCCGGAGACGATCGAGCGGCACGACGTCGCGCAACGCCTCGGGATCGGGCGCCGTCCAGTCGGACACGCGACCCTGCACGTAGGCCAGGCACCGGGCAGCAGCGGCGACCGCCTCGACCTCGTCGGCGACCACGAGGTCGACCACGCCGTTCTCCCGCTGGACGTCGATCGGGCCGATCTCCTTCGGCTGGAATTCGCCGAGCCCGCCGCCCTCGATCATGGCGGGTCCGCCCATGCCGATGTTGGCGTCCTCGGTGGCGATCACGATGTCGCAGCAGCCGAGGATGGCTGCGTTCCCGGCGAAGCAATAGCCGGATGCGACGCCGATCAGCGGAACGGTCCCCGACAGCTCCCCGAACCACCAGAACGCGAGACAGTCGAGGCCGCTCACACCGACGGGATCGGTGTCGCCGGGACGACCTCCCCCGCCCTCGGTGAAGAACACGACCGGGAGCCGCAAGTCGCGTGCGACCTCGATCAGCCGGTCCTTCTTGCGGTGGTTCTGGTGCCCCTGGGTCCCCGCCAACACCGTGTAGTCGTACGACATCACGACGGTCTTGGCCGCGCGTGCCCCCGTACCGAACACCTCGCCGTTCACCTCGCCGATGCCGCCCACCATGCCGTCGGCCGGGGTGTTGGCGATGAGATCGTCGAGCTCGCGGCGCCGACGTTGCGCCGCGGTGACCAGCGGGCCGTACTCGACGAACGTCCCCTCGTCGACCAGGTCGCCGACGTTCTCGCGTGCGGTCCGGCGTCCCCGCGCCCGGCGCCGCTCGACCGCCTCGGGACGGGCGGCGTCGAGTCCCAACTCGTGCCGGGCGATCACCTCGGCGAGGTCGGGACGATCGACTCCGGTCGGTGTGGGCGGCGACGGTCGAGGGAGGTCCCCGGTGAGGTCTCCCGACGGCGGTGGGAGCGGTAGATCGGCGCCGTCGCCGGCGGGCACGAACGCCGGATCGATGACACAGATGACGTCGCCGGGATCGACGGTGTCACCGACATCGACGGCGAGCGACGCGATCGCTCCCGACTCGGGGGCGACGACCTCGTGGTGCATCTTCATCGACTCGACGAGTCCGATGACCCGACCGGACGACACGGTCTGGCCCACCTCCACCTCGACGGTGACGATCGTTCCCTGGAGGTGTGCACGGACGTCGACGGTCACGGCCGCCGAACGTACCCGGCCGATGACGCCGACCACCGATCAGGCCCGGGTGGTCAGACGGGACTGGACGTCGTGCGCTGGAAACCGGTGATCGACACATCACCCATCACCAGGTCGGCGGCGACGGCGGCGAACAGCGCGGGCACGATGAAGCCGGGTTGCCCCGTCGCCTCAGCGACGAACATGACCGACGCGAGGGGGACGCGGTACCCCGCGCCGAGGAAGGCGGCGATGCCGAGCAGCACGTAGAGCTGGGGGTCGACCGTGTCGAACACCGACCCGACCGCACGGCCGACGATGGCGCCACTGACGACGAGCGGGATGAACACACCGCCCACTCCCCCGCCGGCCAAGGTGGTCGCCGTCGCGAACATCCGTAGGAAGAAGATGCAGACCAGGAGCCAGAGTGCATGCCCGGGGTCGCCGAGCCAGGCGATCACGTTGTACCCCGAGCCCAGCGTGAGGCTCTCGCCGTCGGCCGGGTTGCCGTTGTCGGCCGTGAGCACGCGCGTGGCGAGAACGATCAGCGTCATGGTCGCCCCTGCGCCGATCAGCCGAGCGCCGATCGGACGAAGCGTCAGCGCCTTCGCGTCGCGCATCAGCTTCGAGAAGAGCCGGGCGCCGACCGCGCACCCGATGCCGACGAGGGTGGCGCCGAACAGGTCGACGAAGCGGAAGAGCGACCCGCTCCGGTCGTCGCCGGTCACGATGAACAACGGGTCGGTGTTCCGCTCCGCGAGGAGGACGAACGTCAGGTAGCCCGAGGCGCTCGCGACGAGCGCCGGGAGGAGCATCCGCCGCGCCATCTGGTCGCGGAACGGGACCTCGAGCGCGAAGATCGCGCCGGTGGCCGGCGCCTTGAAGATGGCGGCGACGCCGGCCGCGGCGCCGGCGACGAGCAGCGTGCGGTAGTCCGCGCCACGGAACGGCGCCGGCAGTCGACGCTGGATGGCGGCGCCGATCGCGGACCCGGCGTACATCGACGGACCCTCCAGGCCCATCGCCCCACCGGAGCCGAGCGTGGCGACCGCGGCGCCGGTCCGAGCCAGGAACGCCCGCCATCGCAGCGGATACTCGGAGTCGTGGAAGGCGCGGAGGTACTCGTCGGACGTGGCGGGGCTCACACCGTTCCCGACGAGCCGCAGCAGCAGCGCGGCCACCACGAGACCGAGACCGGGGACGAACAGCGACCACACCCAGTTCGCCTCCTCGAGCGCGTGGAACAGCAGCTCGACGACGACGTACTCGAAGTACCGGACGAACGCACCCGTGATGGCGCCGGTCAGCGCCGCGAGGAGGACGACCTCGCGCGACCGCTTGACGAGATCGCGGAACTCGTCGGTGCGCAGATCGAGTGACGCGGGTCGTAATCCCGCCATCACCCGCTCTCTCAGCACGGCGCCCGAGTGTAGGACGCGGCGCCGACCGCGGACCCGCCGCCCGCGTGTGTTCTCCGTCGGGTCGTTCGCCTCAGAGGCCGAGTTTCTCGGCGAAGTACGGAATGGTGCGCTCGAGGCCCTCCCGCAGGGCGATCTTCGGCTCCCAGCCGAGACGATCGGAGGCGATGGTGATGTCGGGCTTGCGTTGCTTCGGATCGTCGGAGGGCAGCGGCTCGAACACGATGCCGGCCTGGTTCTGGGTGAGCTCGTTCACCAGGTCGGCGAGTTCGAGCATCGTGAACTCACCGGGATTGCCGATGTTGACCGGCCCGACGACGTCGCTGTCGAGCAGCGCGAGGAACCCGCGCACCTCGTCCTCGCAGAAGCAGAAGCTGCGGGTCTGCGAACCGTCGCCGTAGATGGTGAGCGCCCGGCCCTGGAGCGCCTGGCAGATGAAGTTCGACACGACGCGGCCGTCGTCGGGCTGCATGCGCGGACCGTACGTGTTGAAGATGCGGACGACCCGGAGGTCGACGCCCTTCGAACGGTGGTACGCGAAACACAGCGCCTCGGAGAACCGCTTGGCCTCGTCGTACATGCTCCGCTGACCGATCGGGTTGACATGACCCCAGTAGGTCTCGGGCTGCGGGTGGACGTCGGGATCGCCGTACACCTCGCTGGTCGACGCCATGAAGAAGCGGGCGTCGTGCGCCAGCGCCAGCTCGAGCAGGTTCCGGGTGCCGATGCTCCCGACGTCGAGGGTCTCGACGGGGAGCTCGTAGTAGTCCTTCGGCGAGGCCGGGCTGGCGAGGTTCATCACCGCATCGACGGGACCGTCGATCGAGAACGACTCACACACGTCCTGTTCGACCAACTCGAAGTCGGACCGTCCGGACAGGTGCGCGACGTTGGCGGCGTCTCCGGTGACGAAGTTGTCGACGGCGACGACCCGATCGCCGCGATCGAGGAGGGCGTCACAGACATGTGATCCGAGGAAACCGGCTCCGCCGGCGACGACGACACGCACTGCTCAGCGGCGGCCGACGCCGTCGTAGCCGAGTCCGGCCGCACGGACCGTGTCGGGGTCGAGCAGGTTGCGCATGTCGACGACCGTGATCTCACGGCCCGTTTCCGCGCGCAGCTTGTCGAGATCGATCTCGGCGAACTCGGGCCACTCGGTGAACACGACGACGACATCGGCGTCGCGTGCGACGTCGTGCTTGTCCGTGACCAGATCGATCCCGGCGAGGGTCTGCTCCTGGTGGGGATCGAGTTCACCGCACGTGGTCGGGTCGTACGCCTGCACCCGGGCACCGACGCTGCGGAGCTCCTTGATGATGGCCATCGCAGGCGACTCGCGGAGGTCATCGGTGCCGGCCTTGAACGTGAGGCCGAGGGCTCCGACGGTGACACCGGTGAGATCGGACGGATGCCGCCCGACGGCCTTCGCGACCTTGTCGACCATGCGGTTGCGCTGCTCGTTGTTGACGTCGATGACGCCACGCATCATCGAGAAGTTGTATCCGTGGTCCTCGGCGATCTTGACCATCGCCCGCGAGTCCTTCGGGAAGCACGATCCGCCCCAACCCGGACCGGGCTTGAGGAACTGCGAGCCGATGCGCTGGTCGGAGCCGATGCCGTCGACGACGGCACTCACGTCGGCGCCGACGGCCTCGCACATGGCGGCGACGGCGTTGACGAACGAGATCTTCATCGCCAGGAATCCGTTGGCGGCGTACTTGATGGTCTCGGCCGACGAGGGGTCGGTGATGATGATCGGTGTGTCGATCGAGGCGTAGAGCTCACCGACGCGCTCGGCAGCGCTGCGGTCGGCCGAACCGATCACGACGCGATCGGGGTGCAGGAAGTCGTGCACGGCCGTGCCTTCGCGCAGGAACTCGGGGTTCGACACGACGTAGACGTCGTCGCGCTTCAGCACCTTCTCGACCGCGATGGTCGAGCCGACCGGCACGGTCGACTTGTTCACCACGACCGCGCCCGGCTTGAGGACGGGGGCGATCTCCTCGGCCGCCTGCTGGATGTAGCTGAGGTCGGCCGACCCGTCGTCGCCCTGCGGGGTCGGGACGCACAGGAACACGATGTCGGCGTCGGTGGCCGCCGCCTGGGAACCGAGCACGAACTCGAGCCGGCCGGCCTCCCGTGCGTCGCTCACGACCTGCTCGAGGCCGTCCTCGACGATCGGGATCTGACCGTCGTTGAGCAGATCGACCTTGCGCTGGTCGATGTCGCCGCAGACGACGTGGTGACCGAGGTGGGCGAAGCAGGCACCGGTCGTCAGACCGACGTAGCCGGTTCCGACGACACCGAGCCGGATGTTGGTGTGTCCGATGTTCGTGTCAGGCATGGTGAAGGACCGTTCGTCAGGGAGAGAGAATTGGGCAGACCGGGACAAGTCGGTTTGGGGGCGGTGCGTCACTGAGCGTGACGCTGAGTGTTCACTCGGCGCCACACTATCGTGACCGATCGAACGCATCTCGGGGATCCGTTCAAGATGCCGGCCAGATCGGATCATGCATCCCGACTCTGCGCACGAAGGGCGTCTACGGTCCGTGGTCGTGGCACGTCTCGTGCACCAGGTCGATCAGGACGACGATGCCGCCGCCGAGCTGGTCGATGCGTGTGGCACCGATCCCGGCTGGCTGTGCGAGCGCACGTTCGAGTGGAGCGACGGCAACGAAGCGCTCACCGGCGTCGTCGACTGGATCGTCGGACGCCCGCTCAAGATCCTGTTCATCCTGCTCGTCGCGTGGATCGCCGCCCGAGTCGCCCGGCGCATGCTCGACAAGGCGATCACCAAGTTCATGCATCCGCGCGACAACCTCGCGCAACGCCAGCTGCAACGGCTCGGGATCGACAACCCCGACGTCCTCCTCTCCGACGTGCTCGGCGTGGACCAGGCCGACCCGCAGATGCGCGCCCGCCGAGAGGCGAGGGCCACCTCCATCGCCGCGGTCGTCGGCAGCACGGCGAGCGTCCTGATCTGGACCATCGCCGTCCTCCTCGTCCTCTCCGAGATCGACATCGATCTCGGCCCACTCATCGCCGGTGCGGGGATCGCCGGCGTCGCGTTGGGGTTCGGGGCCCAGTCGCTCGTGCAGGACTGCATCGCCGGGTTCTTCATGCTGCTGGAAGACCAGTTCGGCATCGGCGACGTCGTCGACCTCGGCGAGGCGGTCGGTGTGGTCGAGGAGGTCGGCCTGCGGGCCACCGTGTTGCGCGGGCTCGACGGCACCGTCTGGCACGTGGCCAACGGGCAGATCCAGCGCGTCGGGAACAAGTCGCAGCTGTGGTCGGCGGCCCTGGTCGACATCGACGTGGCCTACGACGCCGATCTCGAGCGGGTGCGCGAGGTCCTGCTCAGCACCGCCGAGGCGGTGTGCGAGGACCCCGAGTGGGCCGACGACGTGCTCGAGCCGCCCGACCTGCTGGGTGTCGAGACGCTCGGGGCCGACGGCATCACCATGCGGATGCTCGTCAAGACCGCACCCGGCATGCAGTGGACGATCCAGCGTGCGTTGCGCCTCGCCCTGAAGCGGGCGCTCGACGACGCCGACATCGAGATCCCGTTCCCGCAACGGACGGTGTGGCTGCGTTCCGAGCAGACGTGATGCCATGATGTCGATCCGATGATCGGCCCGGCACTGATCGCGCCCACGCCCGGCGGGGCGTTGCTGACGATCAGCGTCGTGCTCACCGTCCTGGCCGCCGTCGCCGTCTGGTACGCCGAGCGACTCGCCGCCCCCGATCGACCCCGCGTCGACGAGGCGGCGACCGGAGCGCTCGGCACCGAGTCACCGGCCGTCGTCAACCTGCTCACGCACGACGCCACGCTGACCGCCGAGGGCCTCCGCGCCACGGTGGTCGATCTCGGGGCTCGCGGGTGGCTGCGCCTCCTGCCGCCCGAGACCGACGACGAGGTCAGCCGGGTTCGACCGTCGGCCACCGCGTTCGACGGCGACTCGCTCCTGCCTCACGAGCGACTGGTTCTCCAGCACGTGCTCGCCAGGTTCACGACCGACCGGGCGATTCCGGCGCGTCACCTCGCCGTCGACATCCGCGGTCCGTGGTGGCGACGCTTCCGCCGACTCGTGCATGCCGAGGCGCGCCGGGCGGGCCTCGTCCGCCGCCGCTGGACCCCCGTCCTGCTCGCCGCGCCACTCGTGACCACGTTCGTGGCGTTCCTGGCGTGGAACGGATCCCGCGACGACGGTGGCGACCTCACGGCGGTCGTCGACTCGCTCGAGCGCCGAGCGATCTCGATCGCGGTGCTGGTCGCGATCGTCCTGCTCGCCGTGCGGATCGTCAGGCACGCGGTCGGGCCCGAACTCACGCACACCGATGAGGGATTCGAGGTGGCCACGAGCTGGCTCGCGGTTCGTCGGCGCCTCGTCGAGGGCGGGTTCACCGTGCAGGCGCCCAGTTCGAACGAGCTCGGTGACCGCCGACTCGCGTATGCGACGGCGATGGGGCTCGCCGAGGGAGCGGCGGTCGAGCTTCCGATGGCCCGGGAGAACCACCGCCTCGTCTGGAGCGCCGTGGGCGGGCGTGGTCGACTCGTCACCGTCCGATATCCGTGGCGGCTCGGCTACGGCATCGCACCCGTGGTCGCTCTCACAGCGGGCGTCGCAGGCGTCCTGGTGGGGGTCATCGCGCGGCGATGGTTCGCCGAAGCCGCGCGCCGCGACCGGTGGGGGTCCCTGTACGACCGCTTCGAGGATCAGGACTGGTTGGTGTCGGGGATCGCCACCGCGGGCGCCGCCGTGGCGTTCGTCGTCGTGCTCGGATCGATCTGGCTCGCGGTCGCCGGAGGCGCGGACCTCTTCAACTCGATCGAACGCACCGGTGTGGTGGTGCGGGCTCGTCGGCCGGCCGAGGTCTCACCGGTTCCCCGGCGGATCCTGCGGAAGATCGAACCCGAGCGGTACACGGTGTACGTCGCCGTCGACGACGGCCGGGCGTCGACCATCACGGCGTTCAAGACCGGCGAGCGCGGCGCCATGCCGCAGGGCGCCGACGTGATCGTGCGGGCGACGCCCATCCTGGGCCACATCCGGTCGTCGCTGCCGATCGGCCACCTGATCCCCGACGACTGACGCCGGACGTCGCGGATCAGACCGCGACGGGTGCGGCCCGGTTCGCGTTCTCGCGGATCTCGCCGATCATCTCGGCCCAGCGGGGCCGCGGGAGGTCGTGACCCATGTCGGGAAACATGAGCAGACGCGAGTGGGGGACGGCGTTCGCCGTGGCGACGCCCCCGGAGGGCTTGACCAGGGTGTCGACGAGACCGTGGATGACGAGCGTCGGCACGGTGACCGAGCGCAGACCGGGCGTGCGGTCGGGGCTCGCCATGATGGCCGCAGTCTGTCGGGCGACGCCGGCGGGTCGGAAGCTGCGTGCGACCGACGCGACCGTCCGCTCGCGGTGCACCTCGGCGTCGAGATGCGGACCGCTGATCATCTGGAACAGCTGGACCGACATGTCGGGAGCGGTCTCGGGGGTGGGCACGGGCCGTCGGGCCATCTTGGCCATGACCTTGCCGGCGATCCGGCCCGACTTGCCGTCGCCGGGGTGGGACATGATCGACGTGAGCGACCGCACACGCTCGGGCCGGTCGATGGTGAGTTGCTGGGCGATCATCCCGCCCATCGACATTCCGACCACGTGGGCCGACTCGATCTCGAGGACGTCGAGCAGCTCGGCCGCGTCTCGCGCCATGTCGACGAGGGTGTACCCGGCCTCGATCGGCCGCTTGCCGATCGCCTTGAGGATCGTCTTGGCCTGGGACGGCGGCACCCAGTCGAACTCGGTGCTGAGGCCGATGTCGCGGTTGTCGAAGATCGTGACGTGGAAGCCGGCGGCCGCCAGTTGTTCCACGAACTCCGGCGGCCAGTCGACGAGCTGACCGCCGAGTCCCATCACGAGGAGAAGCGGTTCTCCCGCCGGGTCTCCGACCTGCTGGTACTCGATCGTGATGCCGTTGGCTTCGATGCTCGCCATGGCCGCCGACTCTAGTGATGGCGCGCTGACGGTCACCCGTCACCGGCGACCCGAGAGCCGCGTCGCTCGCCAATACCCCGCCTTGAGATAGGCCCCTTCGGGGAACGAGACGGGGTGGTCGACGTCGTGGGCGGTCCGATCGAACTCATCGAGCCGCCACCCGGCGGAGGCCGCCGCATCGCCGACGGTGCGGTGGAAGTCGTCGACGTCGACGCGTGCCGAACACGACGCCTGCACCAGCACGCCACCCGGCTCGAGCACGTCGAGCGCGAGCGACGTGAGCCGACCGTAGGCGCGCAGCGCGCCGGCGAGGTCGGCGGCGCGTCGCGTGAAACTCGGTGGGTCGACGACGACGAGATCGAACGTCCGCCGATCCGAACGCAGCGAGTCGAGCACCTCGAAGGCGTCGCCCGCCCGCGATGTCATCTCGCAGGCGGCGACCTCTGCGACGTGGAGGTTGAGCCGTCGATTCCGCTCCGCCACGGCGAGTGTCGGTTCCGATCGGTCGACGGCGAGGACCGACGACGCACCCCCGGCGGCCGCGTGGACCGCGAAACCGCCGGTGGCGGAGAACACGTCGAGCACCCGTCGACCGTCGGCCAGATCGCGCACTCGCCGACGGTTGTGACGCTGATCGAGGAAGTGGCCCGTCTTCTGCCCCGTGATGACATCGGCCTCGAAGCCGAGACCGTTCTCGACGAAGCGAACGGATTCCGTGGGCGGATCCCCGTGGAGGGTGGCGCCGTCGTCGATCGGCCGCCGTTCGATGTTCCTCGCCAGTCGGAGGACCACACGTGAGGCATCGGTCGCGGCGACGACACCGTCGACCACGGAGGGCAGGTGCGGCCACCAGGCCGATGTGTACAGCTTCACGACCGCCGTGTCCGCGTACTGATCGATCACGAGCCCCGGCAGCCCGTCGTTCTCCCCGTTGACCACGCGCCAGCCCTGTCGGTCGACCGCCCCGGGCGGCGCACCACCGAGGAGGCCGCTGCGGAGCCGCGCCACGTCGGCGATCCGACCGGCGAACCATGCGGCGTCGATCGCGACCGGGTCGCCGACGGCCAGGATGCGGAGCCGGATCGGCGAGGTCGGGTCCCACAGACCGATCGCCGCGAACCGCCGATTCCGGTCGAACACCACGGCCAGATCGCCGGGCGATCCGTCGGGCCGGGCCGACTCGATCGACCGGTCGTACACCCACGGGTGGCCACCGCGGATCCGACGCAGCGCGTCGGGAGTCACCCGCACCGCGACGCGTCGCTCGCCGACCGCGGGCAACCGCTCCGTCCAGGACACGGGTCCAGGACAGCACATCCGGTGCCGGGTACCGAACGTGCTGTTTCGCGTTCGGAGCGGACGGCGCCGCGTGGAGACGGGTGCCAGACTCGCCGCCGTGCGACGACTGCGACTCGGCATCGACCTCGACGGCGTGGTCGCCGACTTCAACGCCGGGTGGATGCAGATCCACCGCGACGAGTTCGGGTCCGACCTCGACCCGCAGATGGTCACCACGTGGGACGGCCTGGCCGAGCTCGCCGGCTTCGCGGACATGGCGGCGTTCTGGCGGTGGGCGCAGGGCACCGCCGACCGGCCGTCGATCTTCCGTCATCTCGAGCCGTACCCCGACGCGCTCCCGACCCTTCGTGCCCTGCGCGCCGAGGGACATCGACTCGTCGTCATCACCACCAAACCGGAGTGGGCGATCCACGACACGTTCCGCTGGCTCGCCGACCACGAGTTCCCGACCGGCGAGGTCCACATCACGTACGACAAGGCGGCCGTCGACTGCGACGTCTACGTCGACGACTCTCCGACGGTCGTGCCCGAGCTG
>JBCDAK010000014.1:0-39897 GCA_039185545.1 Actinomycetota bacterium | reverse complement strand
GGTCTCGACCACGGACGGGAAGTCGTCCGGCAGCTCGAAGTAGACGTCGTCACCCGGTGAGACGGAGGTGGCCGCCTGCAGCTGGTCGACCGAGAACCGTGGGGAGTACGAGAGGATCTCGTACGTGTCGCCCGTGTCGAGCGCGCCGTCGGTCTCGACGAGCGTGGCACTGTCGGCGTTCCACCGAAGGCCGTCGGAGCCGCTCGCAGCCGACGGATCGGCCGCCGCCGGGATCAGCTGGCCGCCGAGCGCCGACACGACGACGGTCTGGCGGATCGGCGTGGTTCCCGGACGCTGACCGTCGACGTTGCCGTCGACCTCGCTGAGGCGACGCTCGGGGAGACCCCAGGTGGTCCCGTCGAACTCGGGGAGAGCCGCGGACCGCCAGTACGACGCAGTGGTGGCCGTGACGGAGAAGAGCTCCCTCGGCGACTGGTTCGTGAGCCGGGATCGGATGTCGACGAGCGGACTCACGACCTCGGTGAGGCTGCCGTCGGAGCCCCCGCCCGAGGGGTCGTACAGGGCGTCGGCTCCGGCGCCGGGGAGACGAGGACCGACGAACATGGCCGCCATGGCGACGACCGCGGCCGTCAGCAGGGCCGGGCCGAGGACGTTCGACACGGGCGACTCGGAGGCACGGCGACCGCCGGCGGTGATCACAGCCGCCGGGCGCGGGGCGTGCATGGCCCGCAGCGCAACGGTGGCGACGACGCCGGCCGCGACGAGCGCTCCGGCCAGCGGCACCCGCAACCGGTCGGAACCGAGGGCGGCCACGAAGACGAACAGGACGCCGCCCGGGACCAACGCCTCCGCGCGAGCGAACGCACGGAATGCGAACGCATCGGACAGCAGGACGACGAGGGCGACGCCGATCGCTGCGAGGATCGCCCACCCACCGATGTGCGCCACCGGTGCGACCGCCGACGAGAACTGCTCTCCCACCAGGTCGAGTTCGAGGCGGAGGAGCCGCCACGTGTCGCCGGTGGGCACGAACGCGGTGTACGTGGAGCGCAGGTACACGAAGCCGATCAGCCACGCGAGCGTCGCCGCGACGATCGGAAGGCCGGCCCAGAGGGGCACCGACAGGCGGCGGAGTCCGAAGGCGAGTCCGTGACCGACGACGGTGAGGACGAGCAGATCGTCGAAGAAGTCCCACCCGGTGAACACTCGGGCGAAGCCGGCCGCGACGACCGCGGTGTAGGCGGCGAGCGCGAGGACGGCGAGCATCTCGCGAACCAGACCGGCGGGGAGCGAGGGGCCGGCCGGGCGTGCGGGCTGATGGACGCCGGCGGGTGGCACGGCACCGGGGAGGCCGGGACGCTCGGATCCCGATCCACCGTCGTTCGGTCCCCCGCCGCGGAGAAGGGTGCTCGCCGTGGTGCTCATCGATGTGCTCCTGCCATGGCCGTCGCGGGGCCGACCGTGGCGGCGGGGCTGACCCGCTCTCCGGCCAGTCGCCTCCACGAGCGGACGAACTCGTCTTCGGTCCGCGCTCCGACGCCGAGGTCACCGCGAGCGGCCTGGTCGGTGGTGACCGGGAGGACGGTGAGGGTCGGATCGATCATGCCGGCCACAGCGCCGGCGATCGGTGAGTCGCCACGGCCCGAGATGACGATCAGCAACCCGATCCCGTCGCTCGGGTCACGCTCCATGGCGCGCGGCGGGTCGGCATCGACGGTGATCTCGGCCAGCACTCCGAGGGTGAGGTCGGCGACCTCCGGACCCCGGAGATCGACGCCACCCGAGGTCACGAATCGTGTCGTCAGGTCGGCCTCGGCGCTGCTGCGCACCGTGCTGGCCGCAACGACGATGGCGCGCTCGAACGACGCGTCGTCGGCGTATGACGACGGACTCCGGTCGAGTGCCACCACCACCCGGCGAAGGCCCTCGACCGTGTGCTGTTTGACCAACAGCTCGTCGCTGCGTGCCGAGGCTCGCCAGTGGATCGTGCGCGGCTCGTCGCCGTCGACGTATTCGCGCAGGCTGTGGAACTCACCCTGACCGAGACGTCGTGCGCTGGCGAGCAGGTGCCGTCCGAGGGGTCCGACACCGAGGTCGGGGACGGTGAGTCGATGGGCGCGTGGTGCGATGACCACTCGATCGTGGCCACCGACGAGCCGCTGGCGTCGGGTGACCCCCAGCGGGTCGCGCAGCTCGGCCGTGAGCGGGCCGAGCGTGACCAGCCCTCGCGTCGTGGTGGGGAGTCGATAACCCGCGGTGGCGGTGGAACCCGCGCCGAACGGCTCGACGCGCAGCGTGGCGACGTGATCGGGGCCACCGCTCGATCGCGAGACGCGCTCGTGCAGTTGGAAGCGGGGCGTCCGCAGGCCGCGGTTCTCGAGTTCGAGGTCGACGCGGCCGACGTCGCCGGCGACGAGGACCGACGGGTGGATCCAGCGCCGAGCGTCGACCCGCGGCGTCCTGGTCCAGACGTAGAGAAGTCCGGCGGCGACCACGACCACGAAGGCGGCGCCGACGACGTACAGCTCGAGGACCCCGAAGACGCGGGCCACGACGAGGGCGACGATCCCGGCGGCGAGCGCCACGTAGCCCTGGCGCGTCGGCATCAGCGGGCGACGGGAATGGGGACGGCCGCGAAGACCTCGCGGATGGCGTCCTCGGGACGGAGCACCGAGCCGCCGTCGCTGCGGACGACGATGCGGTGGGCGAGTGCCGCCACGCCGACCGCCTTGACGTCGTCGGGCGTGGCGTAGTTGCGGCCGGAGGCGGCGGCGTGGGCGCGCGCGGCGGCCGCGAGCTGGAGCGTGGCGCGGGGGGAGAGACCGAGTTCGATGCCGCTGTGTCGGCGGCTCGCCTCGGCGAGGTCGACGAGGTACGCCTTGAGTGCCGTCGCCATGTACACCTGCTTCACTGCGGCGACCATTCCGAGGACTTCTTCGACCGACACGACGGGCGAGAGCGCCGACAGCACGTCGGACGAACCCTGCTCGTCGAGCATCTGCATCTCGGCCGAGCGGCCCGGATACCCGATCGAGATCCGGAGCAGGAATCGGTCGAGCTGGCTCTCGGGCAAGCGGTACGTGCCCTCCTGCTCGACCGGGTTCTGCGTGGCGATGACCATGAACGGTGGCGGAAGCGGGCGGCTCACGCCGTCGGCCGAGACCTGACGCTCCTCCATGGCCTCGAGCAGGGCGGACTGGGTCTTCGGCGACGCGCGGTTGATCTCGTCGGCGAGCATGATGTTGGCGAACAGCGGACCCGGCTCGAAGCGGAAGGTCTCGGTCGAGCGCTGGTAGACGCTGACGCCGACCAGGTCGGTCGGAAGGAGGTCGGGCGTGAACTGCACCCGCCGCCACGAGCAGTCGACCGAGGCCGACAACGCCTTGGCGAGACTGGTCTTGCCCACGCCCGGCACGTCTTCCACGAGGAGGTGACCCTCGGCGAGGAGGCACATCACGGCGAGTCGGATCGCCTCGTCCTTGCCGTGGATGACCTGTCCGACGTTGGCGGTGATCGCTCCGAACAGGCTGGCGAAGTCGCGGGCCGTGCCGTTCCCCGTGGTGATCTCGGCCGCGCGTACCTGCGCAGCCTGGGTCGCGGTGTCGGTGAGCGCTCCGTCCGTCACGGTCGGGAAGGCTAGACCCGGATCGTCTGTGGTGTCCCGCGCCTGCGCCTCGCGTTTCGCAGCTCGTTCGGGCCCGTCGCGACGACGGCGAGCGACTCCGGGGACCGATCGAGGGGTCGGCGTAGGGTACGAACGATGGATTCGACGTCACCGGTGTTCGCCGTGGCCGTCGAGCCGGGTCGGTTGTCGGCGGGTCTCGTCGGCCGTCGCGGCGAGGTCCTGGTGCGGGACCGGGTGTCGATGCCGACCCGCGACGTGTGGCGCAGTCTCGAAGGGCTGGTCCGACGGGTCCAGGCGGCCGCGGCGCCGTCGGTCGGCGAGTTCGACGTCGTCTCGGTGAGCTCCACGGGTCCCGTCGACATCCACGCGGGGACCGTCTCTCCGCCGCACGTGCCCGGGTGGACGTCGTTCCCGCTCGTCGAGCACCTCCACGCGGCGACGGGCCGGCCGGTCGTCCTCGACTCGGCGGGCGCGGCTGCGGTCGAGGCCGAGCGGTGGGTCGGCGAGGCCGACCCCGGATCGAGTTACGCGTCGGTGGTGATCGACGCGGTGTGCGACTCGGGGTGTGTCGTCCGGGGCCGCCGCATGATCGGCGCCCACGGCAACGCCGGCTCGCTGGCCCACGTGATCGTCGAGCCGGGCGGGCGCCGCTCGTGGACCGGCATCGAGGGAAGTCTCGACCCGTACGTGTCGGCCATCGCCCTCGAAGCCGAGATGAACCGTCCGCTCCGACGGGCGACCGACTCGATCGTCGAGCGGGCCGGGATCATGCTCGGCCGGGCGATCGCGTCGTACACCGCCATGGTCGACCTCGACGCCGTGTTCGTGTCGGGCGCGGTCCTCGATGCATTCGGCGACACCCTGCTCGGCATCTGTCGACGTGAGGTCGCGGCGCGTTCGAAATTGCCGTTCCTGGGTGCGATGCAGATCGTCGAACCGGTCGAACACATCTCGGCGCTGCAGCGGGCGGCGGCGTTGGCGGCGTCACCCCACGCCACTCCGGTTACCGTTGAGTAACAACGCATGACTACGCTCGTCGGCATGCAGCCGACGTACACGGCGGAGGCCGAGGCCTACCGCGAGAAGGTCCAGGCGTTCCTCGCCGAGAAGCTCCCCTCCAACTGGCAGGGCACGGGTGCCCTCGAGGGTGAGGAGCTCGACACGTTCGTCGCCGAGTGGCGACAGGTCCTCTACGAAGCCAACTACCTGGCTCCCGGGTGGCCGCAGGAGTACGGCGGCGGCGGGCTCACGGCCACCGAGCAGGTCATCCTCGCGGAGGAGTTCACGCGTGCGGGTGTGCCGTCGGGTGGCCCGAACGACGTGTTCGGCATCCAGATGCTCGGCAACACGTTGTTGCTCTTCGGTTCCGAGGAGCAGAAGAAGCACTACCTCCCCCGGATCCTGAGCGGTGAGGACACGTGGTGTCAGGGGTACTCCGAGCCCAACGCGGGCTCCGATCTCGGCAACGTCGGCCTGAAGGCCGAGCTCGACGGCGACGAGTGGATCCTCAACGGTCAGAAGATCTGGACCTCGGCCGGTCATCTCGCCGACCACATCTTCACGCTCGCCCGGACCGATCCCGACGCACCGAAGCACAAGGGGATCTCGTTCCTCCTCGTGCCGATGGAGCAGCCCGGCATCGAGGTCCGCCCGATCAAGATGATCTCGGGCGATTCGGAGTTCAACGAGGTGTTCTACACCGACGCTCGCGTGCCCAAGGAGAACGTCGTCGGCGGGGTCAACGACGGCTGGCGGGTCGCCATGGGCCTGCTCGGATTCGAGCGGGGCGAGGCGGCCGCGACAGCGCCGATCCGCTACGAGGCCGAGCTCGAGCGGCTCATCGCTCTGGCGCGCGACAACGGCAAGCTCGACGATCCGATCATCCGCCAGAAGCTGGCGTGGTGCCACTCGAAGGTCCAGATCATGAAGTTCCTGGGTCAGCGGACGCTCACGCAGTTCCTCGCCGGTCATCACCCCGGACCCGACGGCGCGATCTCGAAGCTCTATTGGTCGGAGTACCACCTGAAGATCACCGAGCTGGCCGTCGACATCATGGGTGCGAACGCCCTCGAGGTGGTCGGCCGTCGACCGGCGTCGTCGTTCCAGACCGACGACCCGGGTGCGCCGAACGTGTCGGGCTCGTGGGTCAACACGTTCCTCAACGCACGGGCCGGCACCATCTACGCCGGGTCGAGCCAGGTGCAGCGCAACATCATCGGCGAGATGATCCTCGGACTCCCCAAGGAGCCGAAGCCGCAGTGAATCAGCGCGGCGACGCGAGCACCTGCGTCCAGTAGGGCGTGCCGCCCGCCGAGTAGGCGACCCCCATCCCGATCTCGGTGAAGGAGGGGTTGAGAAGGTTGCCCCGGTGCCCCGGGCTGCCCATCCACCCGTCCATCACTCCGTCTGCGGTCCGGTACCCCACGGCGGCGTTCTCGCCCCAGGTGCGGAACACGTAGCCCTGTCGCGCGATCCGCTGGCCGGGGTTCGATCCGTCGGATCCGATGTGGGTGAGGTCGTTCATCCGCGCTTGGTCTTCGCTGTGGAGTTGGGCGGCCGCGTTGAGCAACGGGTCGACGGTCAGCGGGCCGACACCCGCTGCCGCGCGTTCCTGGTTGGCGATCGCGACGACCTCGGCCAGCTCGGTGGCGAAGCCGGCCGGGACCGATGGCGTGGGCGGTGCCGTGGTGGTGGTCGTCGTCTCGGGCGGGTCGACCCGGACGGCGAGTTCGGACGCCGACGCCGAGTCGTCGATGTCGTCGGGCGCCCCGATGGCGACGGAGGTCGTCAGCACTGCCACGGACAGCGCGCCCACTCCGATGGTCGTCACCGAACGTCTACTCATCCGACATCGCACCGTCACATTCTGCCGGACGATCGCGCAGAGCGCGCGATCGATCGGCAATCCTCCTGGTCACTGTCGGTACCGAGGGCGGCACCGGGAGCGTCGGTTCCGAGGTTGGTCGCAGGCCGCGGCCGCCCACGACCTACGATCCCGGCCGTGCTGGGAGTGGTGGCGTCGGTCGTGCGACACCCGTCGCTGTGGCCGACCGCCGTGCGGCAGGCGAGGCGGACCGCCCCGACCGGCTGGTGGCGTCGATCGCCCTTCCTGCCGCTCCCGTCGGGCGAGTACCTGCGGTTCCGACTCGTCACGCAGTACGGCGACGACGGTGCGACACCCCACCCGGACGATGTGGTGAACTACCTCCGATGGTGCCGGGACTGGGAGCGGGGCGCATGACGCCGGCACCGAAATCCGCGCCGAGACGCCCGGACGGCGATCGGTAGGGTCCGGCGATGACCGGGGCGCTCGTTCTCAACGCCAGCTTCGAGCCGCTCAGCATCGTGTCGCCCCAGCGGGCCACGTGCCTCGTCCTCGCCGACAAGGCCGACGTCCTCGAGGACGACGGTCACGTGATGCGGTCCGAGAATCTCGCGGTTCCTCGGCCGTCGGTCATCAAGCTGCGCTACATGGTGAAGGTGCCGTACGTCCGCCGTACGGCGCTGTCCCGGCGGGCGATCTTCGCCCGCGACGATCACCGCTGTCAGTACTGCGGCAGTCGCGCCGACTCGATCGACCACGTGATGCCGCGTTCGCGCGGCGGCCCGCACAGTTGGGAGAACGTGGCGGCTGCGTGCCGGCGGTGCAACACCGACAAGCGGGATCGCACGCCCGAGGAGGCCGGGATGCGCCTGGAGCGGCCGTGCCGCGCGCCACGGGCGACCGCGTGGGTGGTCGTGTCGGTCAGCGCGATCCCCGACGCCTGGCGTCGGTATCTGCCGCTCGCGTCATGAGCGCTGCACCACGCCCGTGAGCCGCGGCTGGACCGTCGAGCGTTCCACGTCGACCGCCGGCGAGTTCCACGCCCGACCGGTGCCCGATCCGGCGGAGCCGGCGATCTGGATCCATGAGGTCACGGGGCCGGCGCTCGTCCTCGGCTCCACACAGTCGGACGACGTGGTCGATCGCGACGCCGTCGGCCGACTCGGTGTCGAGGTGGTCCGGCGCAGGAGCGGGGGAGGGGCGGTCTACCTCGACGTCGGGGCGCAGACCTGGGTCGACGTGATCATCCCGCGCGGTGGCGTCGGATGGCACGACGACGTGCACCGCCCGATGGTCTGGTTCGGCGACGTCCTGGCCGCGGCGTTCGCCGAGCAGGGCGTCGCCGTGTCGGTGCACGACGGGCCGATGCGGCGCAGTGAGTGGTCCGATCTGGTGTGCTTCGACGGTCTCGCCCCCGGCGAGTCGAAGATCGAGGGGGCGAAGCTGGTTGGCATCAGCCAACGGCGCACGCGAGCCGCGGCGCGACTGCAGTGTTGCTGGTACCACCGCTACGACCCGACCGACCTCGTGACCTTGCTCGTCGACGGGCCCGCTGTCGACATGCTCACGCCGGTGGCGACCGTCGACGCCGAGGTGTCCGGCCCTGTGGTTGGCGGGCTGCTGCGTCTGCTGGGCTCCGTCCACTGATATCGGGAGCGCCAGCGTGCGCACCGTGCCTGATGTAGATCGGGTCAGGAACGTCTCGGCCACGACATCGTCGACACGTTCGGCTGCGACCCGACGACGGCAGTACGCGGACACCGCAACGAAGTGGGCGTCGTAGAGGGCCTCGAAACGCATCGTCGCCGAGGAACGACCCTCACCGTCGACACGTTTCGAGTGCAACCTCACGCACCCTACGTGCCCACTTCGGCCACCCGCTTACGGAAAATCCTCCGCGTAAGCGATCGACCGGGCCGGGCACATCACCGAACAGCAACGGGGGTTGCGACGTGTGGTGTCGGGTACAGCCAACCCGGCACCACACGAACCCCGTCGCACCACCCCACTACGCGTCGCAGAGTTCGCATGTCCTCGTGGCGTGGTGATGAAGGGCCCCGCCCGTGATCCTCCCCGGGGTGCGGCGCCGCTCCACCTTGCCGGCGACTTCGGCGCAACGGCGATCGGGCTGACGGCAGCACTCTCGCCCCAGGCGACGAGTTCCACTACTTCGAGGTCTTGACCGACGAGGACTGGGACATCTTCTTGTTCGCACCGGGCGACGACCCCGAACGATGGGACGGAGCCGAGCCCGACGCCGGCGCCGGGGCCGTGCCGGTTCTGCGTGGCTCGTCAGGGTTGCGTCTCTCACACTCCCGTGCACGTGTTCGGCGCTGAAGAACTTGTCGTTGCGAGTGCCTGAGCCGGGCGTCGTTGCGTATGTCGATCACTGCCGGCTCCGAACTGTCGGACAACCGCGGCGATGCGTCGGAACCGCATCCGGCCACGATGAGCGAGGCCGCCATTGCGGTGGCATGGAGCATTGGTCGGCGGTGTGCCATGGGTTCGTCAGCTCGTGGCGAAGAAGGCATCGGCGACGGTGCGCCCGGTGTAGACGGTGACGGAGTCGACTTCGGTGGTCGGTACGACGAAGCAGAGCTGGCCCTCGATGAGGTCACCGATCGGGACGGGCGAAGACATGTCGAGGGCGTTCGGAACCCCGTCGCCGCAGTCGGACGAGTACTGGACGTTGGAGGAGCCGACGGCTCGGGCGTTCACGACGAAGGGTGCGGCGCCGTCAACACCCTGGTTCTCCATCCGCACCGGCACGCCAATGAGTCGGGACCCGTCGGGTGGATCGGTGGCGAGGACGTCGGTCAGGTCGACAGCCGGCCCGGTCACCATGACGTCCCAGTTTCCATTGTCGACCGTGGCGGACACTCCGATCGGTGTCGGATCCCGTCGGGCCTCTGCTGACGTGGTTGCGGTCTGGACGCCGTCGAGGCTCTGCATCACGTCGAGTGCGGTCGGTGATGACGAGGCATCGAGGAACGAGTGGTCGGTTCCCGAGTCGCCGGATGCGCGCAGGACGAGCTCAGCTTCGTCGGCTGGAGTCGTGACGACACAGATGTCGCCTTGGATCACTCCGCCGCCGAAGAGGTTCACGGTGCTGCGATCGATCTGGGGGATCTGTCCGCAATTGCGGTCGAGTTCGACGCCATCGGCGCCGAAGGCTCGGATGACGGCGACGAACGTCTCGGTCGGGTCATCGGTGCCGAAGTAGCCGCCGGCGAGGCTGATGAGGGTGTAGCGAGATCCTTCGGGCGGTGGGTTGTTGAACTCATCGGTAGCGAGCACATCGTCGGTGGCGTCGCCGGTGATCGAGAGCACTTGCAGTCGGTAGCCCTCACCGATGTCGGCGATCTCCCCGGCGGGAACGGGGGTCGACGCGTCGCCAACGACTCCCTGTGGGGCACCTTCGAGCTCCTGTTGTACGCCTTCGACCTCCGTCGCGAGTAGCGCCTCGAGCTTCGAGACGGCGAGGTCGACGTCCCAGGAGACCCCACGGCCGTCGTCGCCACCCCATTCGAGTGCGGTGATCGCTCGGTCGACCCGAATCAGGACGAGCTCGGCCACGGCGTTCCCGCGGGAGCGGGCGACAACCTCGACGGGGATGCGGATCCGCACCGCCGCCGCCTCGGCGCCGCCGAGACCCATGTCGTCCAGCTCCGTCGATGAGAGTGCCTCGATCGTTGCATCACCGGTCACCACCACTTCGGCTCCGTTCCGGCGGGCCGCGACGGACCCGGCGATGCCGTCGGTGTACGCCTCGATGAGACATCCGGCGGCCACAGGTTCCGACGCCCCGGCGATCAGGGCGCTGGCCGCCTCGACGTCAGGGAGCACCCCGACGGTCTGGGCGAGGTGTTCGTTGAAGGCGTTGACCCGTGGGTTGAACTCGCCCGTACTCGCCTGTGCCGGCCCGAACGCGCCACCCTCCCGAGCTCCGAAGCAGTCCAGCAGCGCCCGTCGGAGCGCCACCGCATCGGGGTTGTCGGCAGCCGGCGCCTCGGACCACGAGCCACCGATCTCCTCGGCCGTGACGAGCGCGGCCTGCGCCAATGCGGTGTCGGCTTCGATCTCGGCCGGTGAACGCGGGTCCGGCACAAGCGATCGGCTGTCCTCCTCGACCTCCGGCAGGGGCTCGTCGACGACGGGTCCATCGTCGCCGCGGGTCCCTGCCACGATCAGCCCGCCGATGAGCACAAGGGCGGCAACAGCTGCGGCGACGAACATCCACGTGCGTGAGCGGGCGTGCGGTTCGTCGCGGTTGGGAGCGAGCATGATGATCTCCTGGTTCGAGTCGTCTGACGGGAAGGTGTCGGGATCGACCGTCGGGTCGATCGGTGCGGGATCGCCGGCGATCAGGTCGCCGAGCAGGTCGTCGAGCAGCCGGTCGCGGAACACGGCCGACGGACGTTCCGGCTGATTCGCCACCCGACTGAGCCGGTCGAGCGGGTCTCGATCAGTCATCGCTCACCTCCGAGTACGCATCGCGGAACGCGCTCCGAGCCCGGCTGAGGAGTGACTCGGTGGCCTTCGGTGTCCTCCCCACGACGTCGGCGATCTCGGCCACCGAGAAGCCTTCGACGTGTTGCATGACGAGTGCCGCTCGCTGATCCGACGACAGCGCGCCGAGTGCCTGGATCACCACATCCCGATCCCCCGAGTCGGCGACGTCGGACACGAGCCGGTGCTCGGCGAGTGAAACGACCTTCGCAACGTTCTTGGACGCCACGCTCTCTCGACGCCAGACGTCGATCAGGCGGCGCTTCGCAACGGTGCACAACCACGACGTCGTGACGACCTCGGACCGGCCGGCTCGGTACTCGACCACGGCGGCGGCGAACGCCTCGGCGGTCAGATCCTCCGCCAGCGCCCGATTGCCACCCACCCGCAAAGAGACGAAGCCGTAGACCACCGGCAGGGCAGCGTCGTACATCGCCGTGAAGTCGTCGATCGCCGCTGTCGGCGTCTGTTTCTCGAGCCCCACGAACCTCGCATTCGTCTCAACGACGTGAATCCTTCGCGTCGCGACGAAGATTCTCTCCCAGCCGACCAGCTCTCCACGGATCCCCGACCTCACGAGCAGGCCGATCCAGCCATCCCTCCGCCCAGGCACGCGGCGCTCCAATTCGGATACCACGAGGTCTCACGTGACCGGCGCGCCGGGGAGCTGCACCGGATCATGCCGTGCGCCGACGACTGGGTGCCCCTGTCACCCACGTCAGGCAAGCGGGTGTCAAACGACCAATATCATCCGCCTATCGCGACGCCGTCAGCAAGACTCCGACCCCCACCCCCGCGACGCCGGCCCACGACGACAAGCTGACCGAGGCGACCGGCCTGCCAGATCAAGGCACCCATGCGCTCGTTCGGGTGCTCGGAAAGCGCCCGGGTTCAGCCTCGATCGGCGAGCCAGGATGGGTTGACGTGCTCGATCAGCAGCACGATCGCGTACTCGGATGCCTGTCGAGCTTCGATGAAGCGCCGGATCGCCGGGTTGTTGTGCCGACAGCTCACGTATCGATCCAGCCGAGCGCTGTCTCGGAAGCGGGTCTGGCCGGCCAGCAGAACCAGTCGATGGTGAGACGGAACAGGGAAATGCGATCACGCCGTCGAGTACCCAGCGCATCGTTGCTTGGTACGCGGCGAGCTCGCGTCCCGCTCCAAATCGGGCCGAGCCGACGCCGGTCCCGGGCGCCAGACCCGCCCTGGTACGGCACGTTCGCGATCGGGCACCCGCCCGCAACTGCTCGCATCGGCGGAGCGCAGGCTGGGTCGTCGCACGGTGCGAAGATGTGTTCCTCATCTGGGATCAGAAACGTACAAGTGTTTGATATCCTGAAGACATGGCTTGGTCAGACGGGTCGACAGCTGCGGAGTCGTACTCCGACGCGTTGGCCGAGTGTCTGTCGTGGCCGGCTGCGGCGCTCGACGACGAGCTGAGGCGGCTGGAGGTCGAGCGGCGTCGGATCGAGTCGAGGATGGCCGCCGTCGTCACCGCGGCCGAACGGACCGCCGCGTACACGGTCGATGGCCACCGGTCGTCGAACGCACATCTGCGGGCCACGATGAACTGCTCGGGTGCAACCGCCCGTCGGCTGCGGCGCCGGGCTCGCGTCACCGCCGAGGTCGCTGGCGTGGGCGATGCATGGAGCGCCGGTCATATCGGAGTCGATCAGGTCGACGCGCTCGCCAAGCGACACGCCAATCCGCGCTGCGGTCATGAGCTGGCCGACTTTGCTTCGACCCTGCTCGACCATGCGGAGCATCTCGAGTTCGACGACTTCGAATTGGTGCTCCAGCGGTGGGAGTTGTTCGCCGACCCTGACGGGTCCTTCGACGAGGCCGAGGCGGCGGCGCGTGACCGAGATGTGCACGTCGCTGCCGGCGATCTCGGTCTCGACATCAGCGGATTCGGTGGCGACGCACTCGACGCCGTGAAGATGCGGCGGATCTTCGATCAATTCGTCGACGCGGAGTTCCACTCCGACACCGACGCCTGCGACCGTGCCGACGAACCGCTGCCGCGCACCGCCGGTCAGCGCCGATTCGACGCGCTCCGCGAGCTGTTCTTCGCCGCCGACGCGGCTGCCGCCGCAGGGTTGGCTCCGGTCGCCCCAGCGGTCAACGTCGACATCCTGTTCGACTCGCGCAGCTTCGGCGAGGCGCTCCACGCCCACGGCCTCGCCGGGAACGACAATCCGTTCCAGCTCAGTCCTTCGACGCTGCTGGAACGTCGCTGCTCGACATCGGACGGCGTCGGCATCCAGCCCGATGCTGCACTCGCCGCCGCGCTCGACGGGCACGTCCGTCGGGTCGTGATCGACGCCAACTCGGTCGTCATCGATCAGGGAACGCGCCAACGACTCTTCACGGGTTCGGCGAGGGAAGCCGCCGTCATGCTCGCCACGGCCTGCTCTCACCCCGGATGTCGGGTGGCCGCACGCCACTGCGACGTCGACCACCTCACGCCGGCACTCGACGGCGGGCCGACCGACCAGCACAACGCCGGCGTTGCCTGCAGTTTCCACAACCGACAACGCCACCGCCGAAGATTCGGTGCCCGCCGGGCCAGCACCGGCCGGGTCTACCCACTCCGCCCCGACGGAACTCCGCTGCTCGCCGCCGGCGAACGTCCGCCCACCTGGGCCGACGACTGACACCCGACGACTGACGCGCCCGACGCCCGTCGCAACCGAACGGAGCCAGTACCGCTTCAGCGCGCGTCGGCGCATCCCACGTCTCTGATCGCCGATTCACCGCCGTCGAACATGAGTTCGATCCGGGCGAATGATGGGGCTGGATGGTTGACGATGGGGGATGATGGGGGCAAGATGTGGACGCCGGGAGCGCCGTCCGTCGCCCCTGCGCGGCAGCCCACGGACCCCGTCAGGAAAGGCGCAGCGAGTGTTCGTCGGCTCCCACGAACGACAACTCGACGACCGCGGTCGTGTTGCGCTGCCTCCGCAGTTCCGATCGACCATCGGCGAACAGTGCTTCCTGACCTTCGGCGAAGACGGCTGCGTCCGTCTGCGCGGCGCCGACGCATTCCGCGACGCCGCCGACGACGTCAATCGCGAACTCCGCGAGGGCCGCATCTCGAGGAGCCGTCAGCGGGCGTTCTTCGCGTCCACCGTCCAGGCGGCACTCGACAAGCAGGGCCGCGTGCTCGTCGAACAGAAGCTGCGAGACCACGCCGGTCTCGCCCCGCAGGAGCCGGTGGTCCTCATCGGGGTGTGGGACGTCATCGAGCTCTGGCATCCCGAGCGATACGCCGACGAGGAGTCGATCGGGCAGCGCCAGATCAACGACGACGAACTCGTCGGAGCCGCCGGTGTCGCCGCCGCTGCCGGGGGAGGAGCGTCGTGACCGACGCGTCCGACCCGAACGAGCGCGAACTCCCGGCCCCCGAGACCGGCGCGACGCCCGTCGACGGCGAGCCACCTGCGAGCGGGTTCCGTCACGAGCCGGTGATGCTCGACGAGATCGTCGACGCCTTCTCCGACGTCCCGTCCGGCACCATCGTCGACGCCACGCTCGGCGCCGGCGGCCACAGCGATGCTCTCCTGCGCCGGCGCCTCGACATCGAGATCCTCGGGATCGATCGCGACCCCGAGGCCATTTCGGCGGCGTCCGACCGACTCGCCGACCACGCCGAGCGCATCCGGACCAGTCGGAAGCGGTTCGACGACCTGGGCGAGGCGCTCGACGAGCACGGTGTCGAGGGCATCAGCGGTGCGCTCTTCGACCTCGGCGTCTCGTCACCACAGCTCGACCACGGTGACCGCGGGTTCTCGTACCGCAACGACGGACCGGTCGACATGCGCATGGACTCAGACCAGCCGTGGTCCGCCTCCGACGTCGTCAACGGCTACGACGAGCAGGAGCTCGCCCGGGTGCTCCGCGAACACGGTGACGAACGGTTCGCTTCGCGCATCGCGAAGGCGATCGTCCGCGAGCGGCCCATCCAGTCGACGACCGAGTTGGCCGAGGTGGTCTCATCGGCGATCCCGGCGCCTGCCCGCCGGACCGGTGGACATCCCGCGAAGCGCACCTTCCAGGCGATCCGGATCGAGGTCACGAGGAGCTCGAGGCGCTGCCCGACGCGATCGATCAGGCGATCGCCGCCACCGTCCCCGGCGGACGGATCGCCGTGCTCAGCTATCACTCCGGAGAGGACCGCATCGTCAAGGAGCGCTTCGCCCTGGCCGCCGGCCGGTGTGCGTGCCCCGCCGAACTGCCCTGTGTCTGCGGTGCGGTCCAGACCGTCCGCATCGTTCGCGGCATCGCCAAGCGACCGAGTGACGCCGAGCAGGAACGCAACCCACGTGCGTCCAGCGCCCGACTCCGGGTGGTCGAGAAGCTGTGAGTGCTCGCTGATGGCCGTCCCCGCCCGTACTCTCGAGTCGTCGAGAACTGCGGTCCGTGTCGCCACGCGATCCCACGGCGAGGCGCGTCGCCCGTCCTCGAGCAGCACACCCGAGCTGTCGGTCGTCACGCGCCGCCGTCGGTGGCCGGCCATCGTGATCGGCGTCGCGAGCGTCGTCGTCCTCGGCTCGATGTTCGCCGCCGCCATCTTCCACACGCAGCTCGCCGATCGTCAGCTGCAGATCGATCGGCTCGACCAGCAGGTCGACGACGCCCGCGCCCGGTTCGACGAGCTCCGCAACGAGCGAGCCGTTCTCCGATCACCCTCCCGCATCGCCGGCGAGGCCGACCGACTCGGGATGGTGCCGGGCGAGACCAGCCGGTTCATCGAGATCGACGCCGGTGCGCTCGCCCGTCAGCTCGCTGCGGCCGGTCCGGCCGACGACGAGCTCGTCGTGCTCGCCGGTGAGGTCGAGCCGCTCGATCAGGTCCGCGACGTCAAGGCCGTCACGGCGGGGGACCCGTGAGTCGTCGAGGAGCGACGGCCGCTCCGGAGCCGCGTTCGCGTCGTGGGTCGGTGCCGCGCCGACCTGACGAGCGATCCTCGGTCCGCGAGCGTGGACGGAGCTCGGTGCGCCGGACCGACGACCGGGCACCGGCACGCGACCGGCAGCGACGGCCGTCCGTGCGACGCACCGACGATCGCTCCGGTTCCCGGTCGGCACGAGCCGGTGCGTCGCGGCGTCGATCCGATCGACGGCCCACGCCCCGGGTCACGCGGTCCACACGGACCGAGGCGGTTCGCAAGCGGATCTCGGCGCCACCTCCGGGTCTGCGCGACCGCGACAGCAAGAGCGGCTCGCCGCGCCGACGGCTCATCGCTGCGCTCCTCGCGTTGACCGTGGTGCTCGTGGCCATCGTGGTGCGCGTCGCGATGCTGCAGACCCGCGACGCGGACGAGCTCCGAGCTGCGGGGACCGAGCAGTGGGTCCGAACGCAGACCATCGAGGCGTCGCGCGGCACGATCTTCGACCGGCACGGCAACGAGCTCGCGATGTCGGTCCCCGCGGCCGATGTGTCGATCAACCCGAAGCTGCTCGATGACGGGATGGGCACGGTCCGACTCCTCGACGACCTGCTCGATCTCCCCGACACGAAGCTCGAGGAGCTCACCCGAGAGGTCGCGGAGCGCGACCGCGGGTTCGTGTACGTCGCCCGGCAGGTCGACGCCGACGTCGGGACGCAGATCGAGTCGCTGCGGCTCGCCGGCGTCAACGTCGACCCGGTGGCTCGCCGACAGACACCCGGCGGTGACACGGGACGGACCGTGATCGGTGCGACCGACATCGACGGCAACGGCATCGCCGGGCTCGAGATGCAGTACGACGAACTCCTCACCGGGACGCCCGGAAGCCTGACGCGCGAGATCGCCCCCGGCGGACGGACGATCCCCGGATCCGAACAGATCACCGAGGACCCCGTCGCAGGTCGCGACCTCGTGTTGTCGATCGACCGGGCCATTCAGTTCTCGACCGAGCAGGTCATGCTCGATCGAGTCGCTCAGCTCAACGCGCGGGGCGGACTCGCCGTCGTCATGGACGTCGACTCCGGCGAGATCTACGCCAACGTCTCGATTCGCCGCGACGCCGACACCGGCGAAGCGGTCGTCACGAACGGTAACTTCGTCGCGGTCGACAGCTACGAGCCGGGATCGGTCGCCAAGGTCATCACGGTCGCCGCCGCACTCGACGCGGGAGTGGTCACGCCGGAGACGACGTTCGAAGTGCCGTGGCGCAAGCAGTACTACGACGATCTGCTCAAGGACGCCGAACAACACGACGGTGGCCAGTGGACGGTCAACGACATCCTCGTGCGGTCGTCCAACATCGGCACGATCACCATCCAGGAGGAGCTGGGCCGCTTCGTCCACCACGACTACATGGTCGACTTCGGACTCGGCCAGCGGACGGCGCTCGACTTCCCCGGCGAGTCGCCCGGTGTCTTCAAGGACGCCGATGAGCTCTGGGGATCCGAGCGCGTCACCGTGGCGTACGGGCAGGGCATGTCGTCGACGCCGATCCAGATGGTGGCGGCGGTCAACGCCGTCGCGAACGGCGGCGTCTACGTCGCTCCGAAGCTGACGCTCGGTTCCGTCGAAGCCGACGGATCGATCGACCCGACCCCGCCGTCCGAGACGCGCCGGGTCGTCTCCGAGTTGGCGGCGTTCCAGACGACGAAGATGATGGAGCAGGTCGTCTGCCAAGGGACCGCCACGCGTGCGCAGGTCCCGGGCATCAGCATCGCCGGCAAGACCGGGACCGCGTTCAAGGCCGCCGACAACGGCACGTATTTCGACGACAACGGCAATCGCGTGTATTACTCGAGCTTCGTGGGCTTCTTCCCAGCCGAAGACCCGCAGGTCACCGTCCTCGTCGCCGTCGACGAGCCGCCGGCCGACAGCGGTGACCGCTTCGGTGGCACGGCGGCCGCACCCGTGTTCGGTGCGCTGACTCCGACGCTCATCCACGAACTCGGCATCCAGCCCCCGGAGGGCACCGGTGGCTGCCCCGAGTGATCCCTCATCGGTGCCCCGCGAGAGCCTCACGGTCGAACAGGTGCGCACCGCCGTCGCCGGGGCGGGGCTGTCGGTCACGCTCCACGGACAGCCGCACGCCGACGTACACCTCGTCGACGCCACCGTCGACTCGCGTGCCGTCGCGGACGGCACCCTCTTCTGCGCGGTGCCGGGCAGTCGGTTGGACGGGCACGACTTCGCCACCGATGCGGTGAACGAAGGAGCGTCTGCGCTGCTCGTCGAGCGGGTCCTCGAGGTCCCCGTCCCCCAGATCGTCGTGCGCGACGCCCGATCGGCCGTCGGTCACGCCGCGGCGGCCATCCACGGCCACCCGAGCGACGAGCTGCTCACGATCGGCGTCACGGGGACCAACGGGAAGACGACCGTCGTCCAGATGGTCGCGGCGATCCTCGATCACGCGGGGATGAACGCCGGCGTCGTCGGCACGCTCCACGGAGCTCGCACGACTCCTGAGGCACCTGACCTGCAGCGGCTGCTGCGCACCCACGTCGACGACGGGCGTCGGGCGACGGCCATGGAGGTGTCGTCGCACGCGCTAGCGCTCCATCGCGTCGACGGAACCGCCTTCGACGTGGTCGCCTTCACGAACCTCGGTCGCGACCACCTCGACCTGCACGGCACCCAGGAGGAGTACTTCCGGGCCAAGTCCCGGTTGTTCGACCGCCGGTTCTCACCCGTCGCGGTGATCGACGTCGACGACCCGGCGGGACGGCTGCTCGCCGACGCCGTCGAAGCTCGATCGGGTGCCGAGGCCGTCCACGTCGTCGAGGTCACCGCGGCGCAACGCTCCGACGTCGCAGCGCATCCCGACCGGATCAGTTTCCAGTGGCGCGACCGCGACGTCGCGGTCCCTCTCGGAGGCGCCGTGAACGTCGCCAACGCCCATCTCGCCCTCGAGATCGCGGTCGCAGCCGGGCTCGACCCCGACCTGGCGGTCGACGGGTTGGCCACGCTCGGGGTCGTTCCCGGTCGGTTCGAGCTCGTCGATCATCCCGCACTGCGCGACCGCGGTGTCTCCGCCGTGGTCGACTACGCGCACACTCCCGACGCGCTCATCGGGCTGCTCGATGGGGCTCGCGCAGCCGTCGGTCCCGACGCTCGCGTGATCGTCGCGTTCGGATGCGGTGGCGATCGAGACCGTGAGAAGCGTCCCGAGATGGGCGCGGCCGCTGCTCGCGCCGACCAGATCGTGATCACGAGCGACAATCCGCGCACCGAGGACCCGCTCGAGATCATCCGGGAGACGGCGGCGGGCGTGCCGGCCGATCGTCGCTCCGACACCGTCACCGAAGCCGACCGACGGGTGGCCATCGGGGTCGCGCTCGCAGCGGCCCGTTCGGGTGACATCGTCGTGGTCGCCGGGAAGGGCCACGAGACGACGCAGGACCTGGGTGATCGCACGGTCGACTTCGACGACCGCATCGTGATCGCCGACGAGGCCGAGCGTCTCGCGTCGCCGTCGTGGCCGCCGGCCCATCCGCCCGGTGACGAGACCTCCGATCACGAAGAAGGACCCGACGCGTGCTCGCCATCCTGATCGCCACGGCCGTGTCGACGCTCGCCTCGTTGTTCGGCACCCGGTATCTCATCGCGTTCTTCCGCGAACGCGGGCAGGGACAGCCGATCCTCGGCAAGGAGGACCTCGGTCCCGAGCACCACATGGCCAAGCAGGGCACCCCCACGATGGGCGGGCTCGCCATCGTGGGCGCCGCGCTGCTCGGATGGCTGGTCGCGCACCTACGTCGCGGTCTGGCGTTCTCCGACCAGGTGATGATCATCTGGATCGGCGTCCTGTTCATGGCGACGATGGGGTTCCTCGACGATTTCATCAAGGTCCGCAAGCGCCACAACCGCGGCATCTTCTGGAAGCAGAAGAACTACATCACGATGCTCGCCAGCTTCGGCATGGCGTGGTTCCTCGTGGTCGGGACCGGCATCTCCGAGACCATCTCCGTCACGAGGGCCGAGGAGTTCGGGTTCGAGGTGCCCACCTTCGTCTGGGTGCTCTGGTCGGGGGCCATCATCTGGGCGACCACCAACGCGGTCAACGTCACCGACGGCCTCGACGGTCTCGCGGCCGGCTCGGCGATGATGGGCTTCGGCGCGTTCATCATCGTCTCGTACCTCGTGTTCCGGAATCCCGACCTCTACCCGTCGGTGGTCAATCCGCTCGACCTCGGCGTGTTCGCCGCGGCCTTCTTCGGTGGCTGCCTCGGATTCCTGTGGTGGAACGCGGCGCCGGCCCGGATCTTCATGGGTGACGTCGGCGCACTGGCCATCGGTGCCGCACTCGCCATGCTCGCCCTGGGAACCAACACGCACGTCCTGCTGATCCTGCTCTGTGCCGTCAACGTCATGGAGGCCGGGTCGGTCGCGCTCCAGATGGGCGTCTTCAAGGCGTCGGGCCGCACGCGCCGTCTCTTCCGGATGTCACCGGTCCACCATCACTTCGAGCTGATCGGCTGGCCCGAGACCACCGTGATCATCCGCTTCTGGCTCATCGCGGCGATCGCCGTAGGCGCTGCACTGGGGATCTTCATCGCCGACTTCTCGAGCCTGAGTGCGAACGGTCCGGGCTGAGGGGACGAACGATGGAGCGGGCGAGCGGTGGCGATCCTCGACGGGCACTCGTGTACGGCCTGGCGGTGGCCGGTCGGTCGACCGTGCGCGCCCTCCGCCGTCGTGACGTCGAGGTCGTGGTCGCCGACGATCGGGTCGACGACGACACCCGTGGAGCCGCCGACGAACTCGGCGTCGAGCTCGTCGACTCACCCGATGTCGACCGGCTGACTCAGCTCCTCGGCTCGGTCGACCTGTACGCGCCGGCGCCCGGCATCCCCGAGGACCACCGGTCCATCGTTCTCGCGCTCGAACTCGGCGTCGACGTCGCGTCGGAGGTCGAGCTCGCCCACCGATGGGAGCAGGACCGTCCGGGCGGGCCGCGCCCGATGCTCGCCGTCACCGGCACCGACGGCAAGACCACGACCACGCTGATGGCCGCGGCGATGCTCGAGGCCGCCGGGGTTTCATCGATCGACGCCGGCAACACCTCGACTCCGCTGGTCGACGCCATCGACGCTCGGCGAGCCGACGGGACGCCGGCGTACGACGCGTTCGTCGTCGAGTGCGCCAGCTTCCGGCTGGCCTGGACGCCGACGTTCCGTCCCGACGCCGGAGCCTGGCTCAACCTGTCGCCCGACCACCTCGACTGGCATCGTGACCTCGGGAGCTACGAGCGGGCCAAGGCGCAGATCTGGGCCAATCAGCGGCCCGACGACGTCGCCATCGGGTTCCTCCCTGACGAGACCGTGATGCGTCACCTGGCCGTCGCGCCGGGCCGTCGGCGGACCTTCGGCGACGCCACCGCCGACTACCGCGTCGACGGCGACCAGCTCGTGGGTCCCGACGGGCCGATCGCCCACCGATCGGCGATGCGGCGCGCGCTGCCCCACGACGTCAGCAACGCACTGGCGGCAGCGGCGCTCGTGATCGAGTCGGGCCTCGCCGATCGTGAGGCGGTCGCCGCGGCGCTCGCCGACTTCGTGGGGCCGCCCCATCGGCTCGAACACCTGGCGACCGTCGACGGAGTCGACTGGTTCAACGACTCGAAGGCGACCACGCCGCATGCTGCGTCGGTCGCGATCCGCGCCTTCGACGACGTCGTCCTCATCGCCGGCGGCAAGGACAAGCAGGTCGATCTGTCGAGCATGGCGGCCGAGTCCCGGCGGGTGTCGTCGGTGGTCGCGCTCGGTCAGACCCGAGACGCGATCGCCGCGCACTTCTCCGCCGCCGACCCGAGCATCGAGGTCTCGATCGTCGACGACCTCGATCGCGCCGTCGACGTCGCCGCCGCATCAGCACGGCCAGGGCAGACCGTCCTGCTCTCACCCGGGTGCGCCAGCCTCGACATGTACGGATCGTTCGAAGAACGCGGCGACCACTTCCGGCGACTCGTCGCCGACCGCACCGGATCGTCGTCGTCCGCCTCCTCGACCACATCATCAGCCACACCATCAGCCGGCCCACCACCAGCCGGCCCACCGTCGGGAGGTCCCACCGCATGAGTGCCGTCACCACGCAGTCCGCCGGCGCCGCAGGGTCCGGGTCCGTCCGCGATCGTCGCCGCGCGACGCTCGACCGACTCACGATCGACGCCCGGTCCTCGGGGTCGGGCCGCGCTCGACGGGAGGAGACGCGCGAGCTCCGACGGTTGGGGCGCCGCTCCCGACGACGGGACCGGGTCGACGAGTCGGCTCCCATCGAGCGCACGCGCGAGCAACTCGCTCCACCGAGCCTCGTGTGGTTCGGCATCATCGGCGTGGTCGCCGTCCTGATCATGCTCGGCTTGGTCATGGTGCTGTCGGCCTCGGCCGTCACCGAGTCGAATCGCGGCAACTCGCCGTACGGGGTGTTCCTCCGCCAGCTGCTCTGGGCGGGCATCGGCCTCGTCGGGTTGGTGGTCGCTGCGCGCATGCCCTACCGGTGGTGGTCGAAGCTCTCGATTCCGCTGGCGATCGTCGGGGTCGGTGCGATGCTCGTTCCGTTCATGCCGCACGTCGGGGCCACCATCAACGGCGCGCAGGCGTGGATCCGCATCGGTTCGTTCAGCATCCAGCCCTCGGAACTCCTCAAGCTCGTGATGGTCGTCGTGGTCGCCGACCTGTTCACCCGGCGGGCGCACGCGGTCAACCACCGGTCGCGGACGCTCGCCCCACTCGCGATCATCGCCGCCGTCGGCGCCGGACTCGCCGGGGCTCAAGAGGACCTCGGATCGGCCATCGTGCTGGGCTCGATCGCCTTCGCGATCGCGTGGATCGCCGGCGTGCCGTTCGCCTCGCTCGGCGCCATGGCGTCGGTCGCGTTGCTGGCAGCGGTCGGATTCATCCTCTCGAGCCCGGCCCGCGTCAACCGGTTCACGGCCTTCCTCGACGTCGACGCGCAGAAGGAACACCTCGCCTGGCAGACGTACCAGGGCTACGTGTCGATCGCGAACGGGGGTGTGACCGGATCGGGGATCGGCGGGAGCCGGACGAAGTTCGGTTCGCTGCCCTACGCACACAGCGACTTCATCTTCGCGATCGTCGCCGACGAGCTCGGCCTCATCGGGGCCGGCGCCGTGGTCGCCGGGTTCCTCGTGCTCGTGTACTTCGGCATCCAGACCGCGCTCGCTGCGCCCGATCGGTTCGGGATGCTGCTCGCCGGGGGCATCGCCACGTGGTTCGGCGTTCAGGCGATCATCAACCTCGGGGGCGTGACGGGGCTGCTGCCGGTGACGGGGCTGACGTTGCCGTTCTTCTCGGCCGGCGGCTCGTCGCTCGGCGTGTCGATGGTGGCGATCGGGATGCTGCTCAGCGTCAACCGCCGCATCGGCAGCCGACGCGTGCCGATCGATCCGATCCGCCGCGTCACGACGCGACGCGCTCGGTCGGGGGCGGTCGCAGTCCGCAGCCACGGAACGTGAACGTGCCGACGGACCACGAGGTGTTCGCCGTCGTCACGGGCGGGGGAACGTCGGGTCACGTCCTGCCGGCGCTGGCCGTCGCCGACGCGCTCGTCGACAGCGGACGCGACCCGTCGTCGATCCACTACGTGGGATGTGAGCGCGGCATCGAGACGCGGTTGCTCCCCGACACGCCGTACCCGGCCACGTTCCACGACGTCGTGGGGGTCCAACGCAGCGTGAGCCGACGCAATCTGGGATTCCTCCCGAAGATGTGGCGAGCCCGACGGGCGGAGATCACCCGACAACGCTCCACGGAGCCGTCGGTGGTCGTGTCGGTCGGTGGGTACGCCTCTCTGCCGGCGGTGCTCGCCGCCCGTCGGCTCGACGTACCCGTGGTGGTCGTGTCCTACGACCGCCGACCCGGATGGGCGAGCCGTGTCGCAGCTCGGTGGGCCGCTGCGTGTGCCGTCGCGTTCGACGGATCCGACCTCCCGCGCGCCGAACTCACCGGTGCGCCGGTGCGCCGGGCGGTGCTCGATGTCGATCGTTCGGCCGAGGGTCGTGCGGCCGCCCGATCTCGCCTCGGGATCGACCACGACCGGTTCCTCGTCGTGGTCATGGGCGGCTCGCTCGGATCGGGTCTCCTCAACGACGCCATCGCCGACTACTGCGCCGTCCACGCCGATGACGCCGGGCTCGCCGTCCGCCAGGTCGCCGGCGAACGATTCGTCGAGGGGATCCGACCGGTCGACGGAGCGATCGACCACACCGTGCTCGGATACGAGCCCGACATGGCGACCGTGTACGCCGCCGCCGACCTCCTCGTCGGACGTGGTGGCGCGAGCACGGTGCACGAGGTCGCCGTCACGGGTGTGCCGGCGATCCTCGTCCCGTGGGCCGGCGCGAGCGACGACCACCAGCGCGACAACGTCGCGTGGCTGAGCGACGACGGAGCCGCCGTGATGCTCACCGAGGACCGGCTGGCCGCCGATCCGACCCGCCTGGCCACCGAGATCGAACGCCTCCGCGGCGACGCGGACGCCCGCTCCTCGCTGGGACTCGCCGCACGCGAGAAAGGTGAGGTCCATCGCTCCGGCGCCTTGGCACGTCTGGTCGAGCGGGTCGCTCTAGCCTCGGTCGGATCGTGAGCGTCTCGGACCACACCGTCGACACCGTCGGCCAGACCGACGCAGCCGACCACGTCGGGCCGGACGGGGCCATCGGCTCGGATCGGCCCCGACTGCCCGTGCCCGAGGCACCGCTCGATCTGTCGATCCCGCACCGACTGCACGTGGTCGGAGTCGGCGGTCCGGGCATGTCGGCGATCGCCATCGCGTTGGCCGAGATGGGCCACGACGTCTCGGGGAGCGACCTCCGATCGAGCCCGGTTCTCGATCGCGTCCGCGCCGCCGGCGTGGCCGTCAACGTCGGACACGATCGATCCATCGTCCAGGGGGTCGACGCGGTCACCGCCTCGACCGGCGTGCCCGATCGCAACGTCGAGCTCGACGAGGCCCGCACCGCCGGCATCCCGGTCCTGCGGCGCGCCGGCATGCTGGCGTCGATCTGCGCGCAGGCGAAGTCGATCGCCGTCGCCGGCACGCACGGCAAGACCACCACGACGTCGATGCTGATGCTCATCCTCGCCGAGGCCGGGATGCGCCCCAGCTTCGTCGTCGGCGGCGACGTCAGCGACGTGGGGACCGGCGCACAGTGGACTCGAGGTGAGTGGCTCGTGGTCGAAGCCGACGAGAGCGACGGGACGCACCTCGAGCTCCCGCTGCACGGTTCGATCCTGACCAACGTCGACCGCGATCACCTCGACCTCTACGAGACCTTCGACGGCGTCGTCGGCGCGTTCGACCGATACCTCGCGCAGGTCCCGGGCCCGCTGGTGGTCTGCTCCGACGACCCGGTCGGACTCCGGCTCGCCCGACGACACGGTGCCACCACCTACGGCACCACCGACGACGCCGATGTCCGAGTGAGCGACATCGAGGCGGTCGACGGGATCCAGACGTTCACGCTCGTCGGGCACGGCTCGATCCGTCTCCCGCTGCGGGGTCGCTACAACGTGCTGAACGCCGCCGGTGCAGCAGCCATGGCGCTCGAGGTGGGCGCCGACTTCGCCCACGTCAAGGGTGCTCTCGAGCGGTTCGGCGGGGTGGCGCGTCGGTTCGACGTGCGCGGCACCGACGGCGGCGCCACGTTCGTCGACGACTACGCACACGTCCCGACCGAGATCGCCGAGGTGCTGCGGGCCGCGTCCGACGACCCGGTGTGGAGCCGGACGATCGCGGTGTTCCAACCGAACCGATTCCACCGCATCGCCGCTCAGTGGCACGAGTACGGCTCGTGCTTCGACGACGCCGACCTCGTCGTGCTCACCGACATCTACGCCTCGGGGACCACCCCGATCCCGGGGGTCACCGGCAAGCTCATCGTCAACGCCGTCACCGAGACCGACCCGGGCAAACGGGTCGTCTGGTTGCCCGAACGCCGCGACCTCGTCGACTTCGTCGCGGCCGAGGCGCGCGACGGCGACGTGATCGTGTCCATGGGGTGTGGCGACATCGCGTCCTTCCCGTCCGAGGTGCTCGATGCACGACGCCGTCGCTGATCGCCATCCGTCGGGTCTCGACGCCGCCGTCATCGAGAGGGCGGTCGACCGCATCGGCGACATCGCCGTCGCCGACGCGCCGCTTGCTCCGCTGACCACCTACAAGGTCGGCGGTTCCGCAGCGGTCTTCGCCGAAGTCACGAGCGTCGACGATCTCCTGCGCGTCGGGCGGGTCGCACGTGAATTCGAGCTCCCACTCCTGCCGATCGGGCGAGGTTCGAACCTGCTCGTCGCCGACGCAGGGTTCCCCGGGATCGCTCTGATCACGACGTTCGACGACATCGAGATCGACACCGGGACGTCGTCGGTGCGTGCGGGCAGTGCCGTCCCGCTGCCGGTGCTCGCGCGTCGCACGGCGCAGGCCGGCCTGACCGGCTTCGAGTGGGCGGTCGGGGTGCCCGGGTCGATCGGCGGAGCCGTCCGGATGAACGCAGGCGGCCACGGCTCCGACATGGCGGCGTCGCTCGTCGACGTCGACCTGCTCGATCTCGACGACGCCGACGATCCGCTGCATCTGCTCACGGTTCCCGCCGACGCGCTCGGACTGCGGTTCCGGGGGAGCGACCTCCACCAGCACGTCGTCGTGGTCTCGGCTCGGCTCCAGCTCGCGCCGGCCGACTCCGCCTCGCTCGAGAAGTCACCCGACGACGAGATCAAGGAGATCGTCCGCTGGCGTCTCGACAACCAGCCCGGCGGCCAGAACGCCGGATCCGTGTTCGTCAACCCGGTACCGGGCGAGGTGTCGGCGGGTGAACTCGTCGATCGCGCGGGGCAGCGCGGGCGCCGCCACGGCACGGCCGAGGTCTCCGAGAAGCACGCCAACTTCATCCAGGCCGACCCCGGTGGCTCCGCCGACGACGTGTACGAGTTGATGCGTCTGGTACGGGCCGAGGTGCTGGCGGCGACGGGATACGCGTTGCGCAGCGAGATCCGTCTGGTCGGGTTCCCCGACGGCTGGGGAGATCCGACGTGAGTCTCTTCCGGCGGAAGAAGTCCGACGATCCGGCGGTCGACGTGCCGTTCGCCAGCGGCGACGTGCGCGTCATCCCGATCGACCGGCCTGACGTCGGCGAGTCGGCCGAGACCGCCGGTGTCGAGGGCGTCGATCCCGACATCGCCGTGCTCGACGAGCTGTCCGAGGCCTTCGCCGACGAGCCGACCCACGTCGTGGCGCCGACCGGAACATCGGCAGGGGCCTCGGCCGGTGCGTCGGCGGCGGGCGACGACGATGCGACTCCCGAGCGGGTCACGATCTCCATCGGCGGCGACGAGGACCTTCCCGACGCCGTCTACCTCGACGACGGTCTCGGCGACGGGTCGTCGGGGACCGTCTTCATCGACGACGACGATCGTGGCGACGCGGTCCATCCCCACGAAGCGGCGGGTCCCGGTATCGAGCCGCGCCTGCGTCAGCGTCGTATCGGCGTCCGACGCGCCGAGGCGCGAGGCCGACTCAAGTGGGTCGCCCTCGGCCTCGTCGTCGTGGTCCTCGTGATCGGTGTCCTCGCCGTGCTCGGCTCGGGGCTCTTCGCCGTCGACCGAGTCGACGTCACCGGTCGTCAGTACGCGGACGAGGCCGCCGTCGAGGCCGTCGTCGACGACCTGCGCGGCACCCCGGTGCTGCTCGTCGACACCGCAGCAGCCGAAGAGCAGCTCGAGCTGATCCCGTGGGTCGACGCAGCGCGGGTCTCCGCCGACTTTCCCGACCGCGCCACCATCGAGCTCCGCGAGCGCGTGCCGCTCGCCGCGGCGCCCGGCCCCGACGGCCGATTCCGTATCCTCGATCGCGAGGGACGAGTGCTCCAGATCGAGGACGGTCAGCCGGTCTCGCCGGTGCTGATCACGTCGCCGCTCCCGGCCGACCTGCAACCCGGGGCGTTCGCCGACGTCGGCCACGCGGCCGCTGCGTCGATCGTCACCAAGCTGACGCCCGAGGTTCGCGACCGCCTCGACTCGATCGAGGTGACCGCCGACGGCTCCGACATGGTGCTCCGGTTGCGCGGTCCGGGCGATCCGATCAGCGTGCCCGGCGACGGCTCGGCCGAGATCGAGGTGCGCCTGGGCGCCGCCATCGGCGACAACGACCAGATCGAGAAGTTGGTCCGTCTGGAGCGGGTGCTCGACGACCTCGCGGCCTCCGACGCGACGATCGTCGACGTCTCGACCGGCGAGACGACCCTCCGGTGAACCACCCGGTGAACGACCCGGTGAACGACGACCGACGACCGCTCATCGCGACCGGCGAGCGACGCCGCGCGTCCATCCGTCCGTCCACCGGCGGGTCCACTGTCCACCGTGGGAGGGTGGTCGGCGGGGTAGCGTCCCTCCACGGCCCGCCACGAACTGGCATGATGCGCCACGAAACGATGATGGAGTTCCACTGATGGTCGGCAGTCCCCAGAACTATCTCGCCGTGATCAAGGTCGTCGGCGTCGGCGGTGGTGGCGTCAACGCCGTCAACCGCATGATCGACGCGGGCCTCAAGGGCGTCGAGTTCATCGCGGTCAACACCGACGCGCAGGCGCTGCTGATGAGCGATGCCGATGTCAAGCTCGACATCGGTCGCGACCTCACCCGTGGGCTCGGGGCCGGCAGTGATCCCGAGGTCGGCCGCGAGGCCGCCGAGTCGCACCGCGACGAGATCGAGGAGATGGTTCGCGGAGCCGACATGGTGTTCATCACCGCCGGCGAGGGGGGCGGCACCGGCACGGGCGCCGCGCCGGTCATCGCCGAGGTCGCCCGCGAGGCCGGAGCACTCACCATCGGCGTGGTCACCCGGCCGTTCCAATTCGAAGGTCGTCGCCGCGCGGTCCAGGCCGAGAACGGCGTCCAGCGCCTCAAGGAGAAGGTCGACACGCTGATCGTCATCCCGAACGATCGGCTCCTCACCGTCGCCAACGACAAGACGAGCGTGCTCAACGCGTTCAAGATGGCCGACGAGGTCCTGCTGCAGGGCGTGTCGGGCATCACCGGGCTCATCACCACGCCGGGCCTGATCAACACCGACTTCGCGGACGTCAAGGCCGTGCTCAAAGACGCCGGCACGGCGCTCATGGGGATCGGCCAGGCGAGCGGCGACGAGCGTGCGGTGTCGGCGGCCAAGGCGGCGATCTCGAGCCCACTGCTCGAGTCGGCCATCGATGGCGCCCGCGGCGTGCTGCTCAACATCACCGGTCCGTCCAGCATGGGTCTGTTCGAGATGAACGCGGCAGCCGAGATCATCCACGGGGTCGCCCACCAGGACGCACTCATCATCTTCGGCACGGTCGTCGACGACGAGATGGGTGACGAGGTTCGCGTCACCGTCATCGCGGCCGGGTTCGAGCGTGCCGACGGCGTGGGGACGCCACCGATGTCGCCCGGGGCCATTCGGACCATCGACGCATCGGAACAGCCGCGTACGTCGCCCACACGGATCACCGAGCTGTTCGGCGACGTCGACGAGGCCGACGACCCGCTCGCCACCGATGACGACGACGACTTCGACGTCCCGTCGTTCCTCAAGTAGTCGGGTCGTTCGTTCGAGGTGACCTCGAACGAACTCCCGGCGGTCGAGAGCGTCATCCGTCGGCGGGATGCGATCCGGACTCGGATCGCATCCGTCGCCGACCCCGACGGGGTCGAGATCACGGCCGTCACCAAGGCCTTTCCCCCCGAGATCATCGAGGACGCCGGCGCGGCCGGGTTCTCCGCCAGCGGCGAGAACTACGCGCAGGAACTCCGCACGAAGGTCGGCGTGCTCGATCGCCTCTCCGAACGCGGCGCTCGGCCCCGCGTCGACTTCATCGGCCAGCTCCAGACCAACAAGGTGCGCCAGCTCGTCGGCGTGGTCGATCGCTGGTGCACCGTCGACCGACCGTCGCTGGCGAAGGAGCTCGCGAAACGGGCCGAAGGTGCCGAGGTGCTCATCCAGGTCGACACGACCGGTGAGACGGGGAAGGGGGGATGCCCGCTCGACGACTGTCCGGACCTCGTCGAGCGATGCCGCGAGTCGGGGCTGCGGGTGATCGGCCTTCTCTCGGTCGGACCCACGGTGGGAGGCCCCGAGGCCGGTCGCGCTGGATTCAGCGCCGTGGTCACTCTCGCCGACGAGCTCGACCTGCCCGTGCGGTCGCTGGGGATGACCCACGACCTCGAGGTGGCGATCGGGTGCGGCTCGACCAACGTTCGCATCGGCACGGCACTGTTCGGTCAACGTCCGGTGTCCGCCGATTCGTGACCCCACTCGACTACTCTCCCGCGGTCAGGAGGCACGCATGTCCTTGTGGAAGCGGACCATGGACTATCTCGGTCTCGGTCCCGACGACTACTACGACGAATACGACGAAGGGTGGGGCAACAACGCCCCGCGATCGTCGCGCGAGGAGCAGCGTCCGTCGAACGGTGGCTGGGAACCCGAGCCCGACGACGAGCCCGCCGTCCGCACCGTGTCCGGTCGCCCCACCTTCCCGTCGCGAGACTTCGACGCGTCGGCCGCTCAGCGTCGCCCGGCGGGAGCCCGTCACGAGGCCCGTGAGCCTCGCGATCGAGACGACACCGGTGTCACCGTCCACCCGACCACGCCCGACCCGCCTGCGCCGCCCCCTGCGCTCCGCGCCGTTCCCGGAGGTTCCATGGAGCCGCACACCGTTCGCCCGCGACGATTCGACCAGGCCCAGGAGGTCGCCGACGCGTTCAAGAGCGGGATGCCGGTGATCATGAACCTCGAGGGCACCGAACGAGACATCGCCCGCCGTCTGATCGATTTCGCCAGCGGCATCTGTTACGCCCTCGACGGCACCATGGAGAAGGTGGCGACCGGGGTCTATCTGCTCAAGCCGACGGCGCGGCCCAGCCGCTACGACGACGAGTGAGCCCCACCCGCTGACGATCGACCGTCCGACCGAGGAGGATCCCGATGGACATCAGCCCCAACGCCGTCCGGACGGCGCAGTTCAAGACCGTCAAGAAGGGGTACGACCCCGACGAGGTGCGGGCGTTCCTCGAACGCGTCGCCGCCGAGTTGGAGCGGGCGCAGAACCAGTCGACCGCGATGGAGGCGCGGGCCCGCGCCGCGGTGTCCCGACTGCAGGAGCTCTCCGAGGGGGCGGCGCAGCAACCCGCGGCGACCCCCGAGACGGCGGCGCCCGCGCCCGACGCTGCTCCCGCGGCCGAGGTGGCCCCGGCCGCCGCTCCGGCGCCCACGCCGTCGGCCGACGAGGCCGAGACGATTTCGCGGACCCTGCTCCTCGCGCAGCGCACGGCCGACACCACGGTCGCCGAGGCCGAGAAGGACGCGGCCGACATTCGCCAGAAGGCCGACGACGAGGCCCGCCAGGCCGTCGAGTCGTCGACCCAGAAGGTCGAGTCGATGCTGTCCGAGGCTCGTGAGGACGCCCGCAAGGCGCACGAGGACGAGAAGCAGAAGGTCGAGGCCGAGGTCAGCTCGCTCAAGGCACGGCGCGACTTCCTCGAGTCCGACGTCGACCAGCTCGAGACGTTCCTCGTCGAGCAGCGATCACGTCTGCGCGAGGCGGCGAGTTCCATGATCGATCTCGCCGAACGCGTGCCGGGTGGTCTCGGCGAGGTCCGTCGCCCACTGCTGTCCGCGTCCGACGAGAGCGCCGTCGCAGCCGACGAGGTGTCGACCGAGTCGGTGCCGTCGCAGCCGACGGCCGCCGAGCCCACGCCTGCCGAGCCCACGGCCTCCGCATCGACGTCCTCCGCATCGACGACGTCGGAGCCGACGACCGCCGACGATGCTGGCGACGCTGGCATGGCGACCCCTGCGACGAGCGCCGACTCCGGCGACGCGACGCCGTCCGCTCCGGCCGAGACCGCCACGGCACCCGCCGGGAGCGACGCGCCCGAGCAGCGCTCGTGGTGGGCTCCCGACAACAGCTGATCCGACCCGCAACCCTCCGGTCAGGCAGCCGGGCGCGTCGATAGCCTGCCCGACGTGTCGTATCCCAACGTCGACCCGCAGCCCGACTTTCCGTCGCTCGAGCGCGCCATCCTCGAGAAGTGGGAGGCCGACTCGACCTTCGAGCGGTCGATCGACCAGCGTGACCCCGGCGTGGACGGCTCGAACGAGTTCGTCTTCTACGACGGCCCACCGTTCGCCAACGGCCTGCCGCACTACGGCCATCTCCTGACCGGCTTCGTCAAGGACGCGGTTCCGCGATACCGGACCATGCGCGGCAACCGGGTCGAGCGGCGATTCGGGTGGGACTGCCACGGTCTTCCCGCCGAGGTCAAGGCCGAGCAGGAACTCGGCATCTCCGGGCATCCCGAGATCACGAGATTCGGCATCGACAAGTTCAACGAGGCCTGCCGGCAGAGCGTGCTGCAGTACACCGACGACTGGCGCGCGTACGTCACCAGGCAGGCGCGATGGGTCGACTTCGACAACGACTACAAGACCCTCGACCGCGACTACATGGAGTCGGTGATCTGGGCGTTCCAGCGGCTCTGGGAGAAGGGTCTCATCTACGAGGCCAACCGGGTCATGCCGTACTCGTGGGGCGCTGAGACGCCGCTCTCGAACTTCGAGATCCGCCTCGACGACGCGACGCGACCGCGCCAGGATCCGGCGATCACGGTGGCCTTCGACCTGCATCCCCGGCCGGGAGATCCCGGTCCGATGAAGATGCTCGCCTGGACGACCACGCCCTGGACACTGCCGTCCAACCTCGGGCTTATCGTCGGCCCCGACCTCGACTACGCGGTCATGGAGCTCGACGGCGAGTACTACGTCCTCGGCGCCAGCACGGTCGCTGCGTACGAGCAGCAGCTCGGTGAGGCCACCCGGCACTCGGTGCTGACCGGCCGCGACCTCATGGGCCGGACCTACGAGCCGCTGTTCTCGTACTTCGCCGATCGCCCCGACCTGTACGGGTTCCGGGTTCTGGGCGACGACTTCGTCGCCACCGACGAAGGCACCGGAATCGTCCACATGGCACCGGGCTTCGGCGAAGACGACCAACGCATCGGCGACGAAGCCGGCATGGGCATGGTGGTGCCGGTCGATGACAGCGGACGCTTCACCGACGAGGTGTCCGACTTCGCCGGGATGAACGTGTTCGACGCGAACCCCGAGGTCATCCGGTGGCTCAAGGACGCGGGTCGGCTCGTCCGGCACGACACCTACGAGCACAACTACCCGCACTGCTGGCGCACCCACACGCCGATCATCTACCGGGCCATGCCGAGCTGGTACGTGAAGGTCACCGACATCCGAGACCGCCTCGTCGAGCTCAACCAGCAGATCAACTGGGTGCCGGAGAACATCCGCGACGGCCGATTCGGCAAGTGGCTCGAGGGCGCGCGCGATTGGTCGATCAGCCGCAACCGCTTCTGGGGCGCGCCGATCCCGGTCTGGCGGAGCGACGACCCGGCGTATCCGCGGATCGACGTGTACGGCAGCCTCGATGAGATCGAGGCCGACTTCGGTGTCCGACCCGACGATCTGCACCGACCGTTCATCGACGAGCTCACGCGACCCAACCCCGACGATCCGACGGGCAACTCGACCATGCGGCGCGTGCCCGAGGTCCTCGACTGCTGGTTCGAGTCGGGTTCCATGCCGTTCGCGCAGGTGCACTACCCGTTCGAGAACGCCGACTGGTTCGAACACCACTACCCCGGCGACTTCATCGTCGAGTACATCGGCCAGACCCGCGGCTGGTTCTACACGCTGCACGTGCTCGCCACGGCGCTCTTCGACCGACCGGCGTTCTCCACCTGCGTCAGTCACGGCATCGTGCTCGGCGACGACGGCCAGAAGATGTCGAAGTCGCTCAACAACTACCCCGACCCGGTCGAGATGTTCGACCGCCACGGCGCCGACGCGATGCGGTGGCACCTTCTGTCGTCGGCCATCCTGCGCGGCAGCGACGGCATGGTCACCGAGGCGGGCATGCGCGAAACCGTGCGCCAGGTGCTGCTGCCGCTGTGGAACACCTGGTACTTCCTCTCGCTGTACGCCAACGCATCCGACCGGACCGGGAGCGTGCGCACCGATTCCGAGAACGTGCTCGATCGCTACGTCATGGCCAAGACCCGCGACCTGATCGACGACCTCACCGAGTCGATGGACGAGTACGACCTCTTCGCCTCGTGTCAGCGGGTGCGCGAGTACCTCGACGTCCTCACCAACTGGTACGTCCGCCGGAGTCGGTCGCGGTTCTGGGAGGGCGACGCCGACGCGATCGACACGCTGCACACGGTGCTCGAGGTGGTGACACGACTCACCGCCCCGCTCCTCCCGCTCATCTCCGAAGCGATCCACGAGGGGCTCGTGGGAGCCGAAGACGACCCGTTCGACAGCGTCCACCTCGCCGACTGGCCGACGGTCGACGAACTGCCGGCGGACGACGACCTCGTCGCAGCGATGGATCTGGCCCGTGACGTGTGCTCGTCCACGCTGTCGGTGCGCAAGGCGCACCAGCGCCGTGTTCGTCTGCCACTCTCGTCGCTCACGGTCGCCACCCCCGACGCCGAGCGGCTCGCGAGGTTCACCGACCTGATCGCCGACGAGGTCAATGTGAAGAACGTGTCGCTCACCTCCGATGTCGGGTCGATCGCCGAGGAACGGCTGAAGCTCGTGCCGGCCAGACTCGGGCCGCGGCTCGGCAAGGACGTGCAGGCGGTCATCAAGGCCCACAAGGCGGGCGACTGGACGGTCAGCGGTGACGGTGCCGATCGGGTGGTCGTCGTCGGCGGGCACGAGCTCCTCGACGGTGAGTACGAGCTCGAACAGGTCGCAGCCGCCGACGTGGCCAGCGTCTCGTTGTCGTCGCACGCCGGTGTCGTCGCTCTCGACATCGACGTGACCGACGATCTCGAGGTCGAGGGTCGAGCGCGCGATCTCATCCGACTCGTCCAGCAGGCGCGCCGCGATGCCGACCTCCACGTCTCCGATCGGATCTCGCTCGAGGTGACGGCGTCGGAGTCGTGGATCCAGGCACTCGAGACGCATCGTGACCTCGTCGCCGGCGAGACCCTGGCCGTCGAACTCGACTCCCGCGTCGACGATCAGGCCGACGACCCGGTCGTGATCGTCCGGGCCGTGGTCGGTGCCGTCGACTGATCAGATGTGACCTCCGTCGATCGAACACACACGCGACCTGCTGACGGCCCGTTCCGGTAGAGTCCGGCGCTCACGAACGCCGAGACGACGGGGGACGACATGGCCGCAGCGAAGAAGAAAGCCGCATCGGCGTCTTCGTCACGCTCGCGTTCGAAGGCCTCGGCCAAGAAGGCGGCCGCCTCCACGTCGTCGGCATCGAAGAAGACCGCAGCCAAGAAGACCGCGGCGAAGAAGACCGCAGCCAAGAAGACTGCGACCCCCGCAGCGACCAAGAAGACCGCGTCCGCAACGAAGCGGACCAGCGATCGGAAGAAGGCCGTGAAGAAGACCTCCGCCACCTCCCCCAACTCGAAGGCGTCGACCTCCTCCAGGTCGAGCAGCGCGAAAAAGACGGCCTCCAAGAAGGCCGCGTCCAAGAAGACGGCCGCACGGTCGGCCTCGACCACGTCGGGGATCCTGTCCAACCAGCGGCCCGAGATGCTCGAGATCCCCGCCCCGCGTGGAACCACGAAGGACGGGATCTCGTACACCAAGGACTTCGACGTCAAGTTCCTCAAGACGCAGCGCGAGGAGCTCGAGGCCCGTCGCGAGTCCGAGATCAAACGGGCGACGCGTCTCGAGGACGAGGCCGAGAGCCTGATCGAAGACGGCGAGATGGGCGACGTGCAGTTCGACGACGAAGGCGGCGAGGGCGACACGATGGTCGTCCAGCGCGACCTCGACCGTGTCCTGTCGAGCCAGGCTCGTCAGGCGGTCGAGGAGATCGACGCCGCGCTCGCCCGCATCGGGGCCGGCACGTACGGCTACTCCGAGGTCTCGGGTCGTCCGATTCCCCGCGAGCGGCTCGAGGCGTTGCCCGAGACGACCGTCCTCGCCGAGGAGAAGGTGAGCGGCATCGGCCGCTGACCCCCCGGTCGACCATGGCTCGTGCTGCGAGCGGCTGGGCGGCACCGGTCGGCCTCGCAGCGGCCGTCGTCGCCGTCGATCAGCTCACGAAACACTGGGCGCTGAACGCGCTCGCCGACGATCGGATCATCGACGTCGTCTGGACGCTGCGGTGGAACCTGGCGTTCAACCGGGGGATGGCGTTCAGCCAGGCCGAGGGCTTCGGGCCGCTCATCGCGATCGTCGCCACGGGTGTCATCGTGTGGCTCCTCCTGTCGCTGCGTTCGATGGGAGGTTGGCTCAACACGGTCGGAATGGGGCTGGTCATCGGCGGCGCCGCGGGCAACCTGGTCGACCGGGCGTTCCGCAACGACGCGTGGCTCCGGGGTGGCGTGGTCGACTTCATCGACTTCCAGTGGTTCCCGATCTTCAACATCGCCGACATCGCCATCAACGTCGGAGCCGCAGCACTCATCCTCAATGCGCTGCTGATGTCACGTCGCGATCCCGGCGACGCCGAGCCCGTGGAGGACGAGTCGGCGCCCGAGCCGGAACCGGAGTCGGCGTCGTGATCGAGGAGACGATCCCGGCCGCGCTCGCCGGCGAGCGGCTCGATCGCGTCGTAGCGCTCATCGCCGACATCAGCCGGTCCGAGGCGTCGGCCGCCATCGAGGCCGGCGGGGTGACCGTCGACGGTGCGCGGGCGACCGCCGGCAAGGTGCGACTCGACGAGGGCACCACCGTGATGGTCGATCCTTCGACGGTGCCGGTGGTCGCTCCCCCGGGACCGAACCCCGACGTCGACTTCGGGGTCGTCCACGAGGACGACGCGGTGGTGGTCATCGACAAACCACCGGGGCTCGTGGTGCATCCGGGTGCGGGCGGTGAAACCGCCACGCTGGCGCACGGGCTCCTCGCCCGCTTTCCCGACGTGGCCGACGTGGGCGATCCGATGCGTCCGGGCATCGTGCATCGACTCGACGCCGGGAGCTCCGGTCTGCTCGTGATCGCCCGCAGCGACGAGGCCGCCGACGCGCTCGTCGACCAGTTCGCCGACCACAGCGCGGGCCGGGTCTACGACGCCGTGGTCTGGGGAGTCCCCGAGGCCCCCCACGGCGTGATCGACGCGCCCCTCGGCCGCAGCCGCCGGGATCCGACCCGGATCGCTGTCGTCGCCGACGGCCGGCCCGCCCGCACCGACTACCGGGTGATCGGCACGTTCTCGCACACGCCGGTCGGACCCGCGTCGGTCACGCGGCTCGAGTGTCGCCTCGAGACGGGTCGCACCCATCAGATCCGCGTCCATCTGTCTTCGATCGATCATCCGCTCGTCGGTGATCCGGTGTACGGCCAGCGTCGACCCGCGCTCGGCCTGACGCGCCCGTTCCTCCACGCTGCCGAGCTGTCGTTCGACCACCCGTCGACCGGCGACCGCGTCACCTTCCGCAGCCCTCTGGCTCCCGACTTGGCCTCCTGGCTCGCCGACTGCTCCGTCTCGGCACCGGCGGCCAGGGAACCGTCAGCGACGAGCCACCGAAGTCAGTGAGAGTGATCCTTCAGTTCGGGCCAGGGTGACTGTCCGCGGCTGATGTCGGCGATGTTGGCCAGGGTGTAGCTCGCCAGGTGTTGGCGCATGTGTTCGCCGGCGAGTTCCCAGATCGCCAGCAACACGCACTGACCCTCGTGGTCGCAAGCCCCGTCCTGGTGTGGCCGACCGAAGTCGCCGAGCGTGATGGGACCGTCGACGGCCGAGACGATCTCGGAGAGGCGGATGTCGTCGGCCGAGCGGTTGAGGACGTAGCCGCCGCCCACGCCTCGTTTCGAGCGGACGAGTCCCGCCCCCTTGAGAGCGAGCAAGATCTGCTCGAGGTACGGCTGGGGGAGCCCCGTGCGCTCGGCGATGTCGCGAACCGACGTGGGTGTGGGTGGCGTCTCGGGGTCGGTGTGCAGCGCGAGGGACAGCAACGCCCGACAGGCGTAGTCCCCTCGTGTCGAGATCCGCACCGGGCGCACTCTACGGCGTGCTCCGATCCAGCAGGGCGACAGGCTCGGTCACCCGGGTCCGTACACTTCGACCCGGTGCACACCGCAGGCGGAGATCCGATCGTCCCGGACTACGCCGGGCCGTGCGTACGCGGGATCATCCCTGCGCTGCTCGGCCCCGCTTCGACGGTCCCCGACTGGATGCCGTCCGAACTCGACGACGCCGACGCCGTCGTGTTGTTCGTCCTCGACGGACTCGGCTGGAACCAGCTCCGAGATCGCGAACACGTCGCGCCGACCCTCGCCTCGATGTCGGGGCGGCCGATCCACACCGTCGCTCCGACCACCACGGCCACGGCACTCACGTCGATCAGCACCGGTCTCACGCCCGGCGAACACGGCCTCGTGGGGTACCGGATGGCGGTCGGGGGAGAGGTCCTGAACGTCCTGCGGTGGTCGGTCGGCGATCAGCAGGTCCGACGCAGCCACCCGCCGCGGTCGCTGCAGACGTTCGAGCCGTTCCTCGGCGAGACCGTGCCCGTGGTGGCGCAGGGAGAGCTCCAGAACTCCGCGTTCAGCGAGGCGCACCTGCGCGGCTGCGATCCGGTCGGGTGGCGGGCGGCGTCGTCGATCGCGGTCGAGGCCGCGGCGCAGATCCGGTCGGGGGAGAGGTTCGTCTACTGCTACTACCCCGGCGTCGACAAGATCGCCCACGAGCGCGGGTTCGGGCCCTACTACGACGCCGAGCTGGCGGCCTCCGATCGGCTCGTCGCCGATCTGCTCGACGCCGTTCCGTCCGGGACCGTGGTGCTCGTCACGGCCGATCACGGCCAGGTCCACGTCGCGGATCGGATCATCGATCCCGCCGCCGAGTTGCTCCGGCCGGTCACGCTCCAGTCCGGTGAGGGTCGCTTCCGCTGGTGGCACTGTGCGCCCGCCGACGTCGACGCGCTCGCCGACGCGACGCGTGACGCGCACGGCGACGTCGCCTGGGTGGTCACCCGGGAGCAGACGCTCGACGAGGCCTGGTTCGGGCCGGTCGTCGCTCCGCCCATCCGGAGCCGGCTCGGCGACGTCGCGCTGGTCGCCCACCAGCCCGTGTCGTTCCACGAGGATGCCGACTCGGGCCCGTTCGACCTCGTGTGTCGGCACGGCTCGCTGACGTCCGACGAGGTCGACGTGCCGCTGCTCCACGCCGTCGCGGCCTGAGCGCGTCCGGCCGTGCGCTAGAACGGCACCTGATGACGGACTCCGCCGACACACCCACGCCCCTCGACGCCGAGCCGATCGCCGACGCCGACGATGACGTCTCCGAGGTGATCGCGCCGACCGAGGTGACGCCGGGCAACGAGGCTGGCGGCGCCGACGGCGATGCCGGTGCCGTGCCGTCCGGTGACTCGATCACCGAACCGGCGAAGGTGATGCGGATCGGTGGGATGGTGAAACAGCTGCTCGAAGAGGTCCGGAACACCGACCTCGACGATGCGAGCCGCGAGCGCCTCGCCGAGGTGTACGAGCGGTCGATCATCGAGTTGTCGACGGCGTTGTCGCCCGACCTGCAGGAGGAACTCCGCCTCCTCGCGTTGCCGTTCGGCGACGAGTCGGTCCCCTCCGACGCCGAGCTCCGGATCGCCAAGGCCCAGCTGGTCGGTTGGCTCGAGGGGCTGTTCCACGGCATCCAGGCGAGCCTGATGGCCCAGCAGTTCGCCGCCCAGCAGCAACTGCAGCAGATGCGGCAGCTCCCGCAGCAGGGCGGGCGCCCCGGCGTGCCCGGCGCACCGGGCGAGGGTCCACCGCAGACCGGTACGTACCTCTAGCTCGTGGCTCGCTCGTCGCCGGCGCTCCCCTCGCCGGCGTGCTGGGGTCCTAGAACAACCTCGGTTCGTCGACCGGAGCCGGATCGGGTAGCGGGTCGAGGTCCACGTGCTCGGCGACCTGGTCGTGGGTAGCCCGGGCGGTCGAAGGTGTGCGCAAGGTGTCCGGCTGGTGGTAGAAAAACAAAGGCGCTCGGCCGCC
>JBCDAK010000013.1:0-40235 GCA_039185545.1 Actinomycetota bacterium | reverse complement strand
CGACGCGCAGTTGCTCGGTGACCGCTGCGGCGGTCGACAGCGCAGCGATCGGCGCGAGCTGGTCGCCGAAGTGATCAGGCATCAGCAACGTCGAGTATCCGAGGTCCTCGGCTGTGCGGGCGGTGTCGATCCACTCGGTCCTCGATGCGGCCTTCGCCGCCATGACGCCGAATCGGAACGGTCGGGGGTGTGCCATGGCGCCATCCTCACGCAGTCCGGTCGTTGCCTCCGAGCCGGAGGACGACGGCGCACCCCGATCGGCGAGCTCCGGGCGTGGGCAGATCGGCTGGACGAGGCAGGCGTCGACCACTCCCCGGTCGCCGACGGAGAGAGGCGGGACGTCCTCGTTTCCTCGATCCCGACGGCATCCAACTCGAATTGCTCGCGACCAAGCCGGCGGCCGCGGCTCTGCTCACGACGGCGTGACGTCGTAGAACGACTCGATCGTCAGCTCGGACGCAGTGACATCGAGAGCCGATCCGAACGTCGCGATCACCGAGAGGTACGTCCGAACAGTCCCGTCAGACTGACGCATCGTGACGGGGAGCGCGACGGCGCCTCCGATCGGATGGACGTCGATCTCACCCAACTGCGCCGCGCACTCCGCCACGAGGTCGGCGAGCGCCGGATCACCGGTCACGGCGAGCTGGCGGCGGAGGCGATGAACGAGGTGCGCGCCGACCTCGTCGAGGTTCACGATCCGGTCGCGCAGACCGAGCGTGAGGCGGAACACGTTGATCGGCGGCTCGAGCAGAGCCGGGTCGACCCCGTCGGTCCACGCCAACGCCGACTCGTTCGCGAGCACGAGGTTCCAGTGTCGGTCCATCACCAACGTGGGGTTCGGTTCGGACGCGGCGAGCATCGTCGTGAGCGCCGCCACGACCGGCTGCATCGCCGGGTCGTCGAGATCGAACTGGGTGTACGCCGGGGCATATCCCGCGGCCAACAGGAGATCATTCTGTTCCCGGTGCGGGACGTCGAGGTGGCGGGCGAGATGGAGCAGCAGCTCCCGGCTCGGCGTCGACCGCCCCGTCTCGACGTAGGAGAGGTGGCGCGTCGAGACGTCGGCCTGCGTGGCGAGGTCGAGCTGGCTCATGCGACGCTTCGCCCGCCACGTCCGCAACAGCTCTCCCGGACCTCCGGCGCCGCCGGAGGCAGCGGGATTCTCGACCGTCGTCATGGCGGGAACGTACCGATCGACGGGTCATCCGATCCATGACCTCTCACGTCATCGAGTTGCCTCCGTCCGGGGAGGACGATCGAGGCATGACCACGATCAACACCTCGGACTCTGCCTCGGACTCGACCTCGACGACCCGGCCCACGGACGGTGCGCCCGGGCGGCTGCGGCTCGTCCTGCGACTCAACGCACTGTCGTCGCTCGCGAGCGGCCTGGTTCTCTCGATCGCACCGAACACCGTCGACGACCTGCTCGACACCGGACGACCGGGGATCGTCCGCCTCGTCGGACTCGGTCTGATCCCGTTCGCCGTCGGGGTCGCCTGGCTGTCGACTGCACCCGTCGGCCAGCTCCGCCGGCACACCCCCGGCATCATCGTCGGCGACGTCGCCTGGGTCGCGGCGAGCATCGTGACCATTGCTCTCGGTTGGTACTCGGTGGGTGGCGCCGTCGCCGTCGCCGCCATGGCTGCCCTCGTCGATGTGTGGGCGGTGCTGCAGTGGCGCTCGTTGACCTCGATCCGCAGAGGGTCGTAGCGTCGACGCGCCCGGACGGCGAGGACGAGGAGAAGACCGATGGCCGCACTGTGGATCGCACACATCGACGTCACCGACGAGGATCGCTACGGCGCCTACGTGGCGAAAGCCACCCACGTGATCGCCGATCACGGCGGCGAGTTCATCGCCCGAGGCGGTCGGTACGAGCAGGTCGAAGGGCGCGACCACCCTCGCAACGTCGTCGTTCGCTTCCCGACCTTCGAGGCCGCGTCGGCCTGCTACCACTCCGACGAGTACCAGGCCATCGTCGGTGACGCGATCGCCGGCTCCGACCGCTCGGTCGCGATCGTCGAGACCAGCGACTGAGCCCGCACTCGTCCCAGCGCGCTCGACCGGGTCAGGTCGTGACCGCGATGTAGTACCCCGTGATGTCGATGATGACGTGGGCGGCCACATCCTCGTCGCCGCCGATGAAGATGCCCATCGTTCCGGGCGTGTCGGCGAACTCGGTGAGCGTGCTCACCCCGCTGTTCGCCATCCGATTCGGGCTGGTGTCGTCCCACGCCACGACCGACGTCGACCCGTCGGCGAAGCCGTACCCGTCGACCTCGATGAAGCCGGTTCCTTCCGCCTGGACGACGGTGACCGTGTACGTCACGGCGGTCGCCTCGTCCGGGATCAACTGGTTCGTCGGGTCGCTCCGATCGGCGAGCGCGTACACGGGAGCCGGGTTCCCCGCACCGCCGGTCGGACTCACCTTGCCGGTCGGGATCTCACGAGAGTCGTAGGCGCGGAACGAACTGACGGGAACGAACGTCGACTCGGCGAACGCCGTGAAGGCAGCCTCGCTGGAGACCGCATATCCGACTCGCCCGTCGGCTCCGTCCGCCCAGGTGGTGAGCGCGGGCACGCCCACGGCGCCGGCGACGACGAGTGCCGACGCTCCCACGATCCTCTGGATGGTCTGTCGGGCGAACATGCGGGGCACCGTAGGTGAGCCCCCTCGGCTCGTTCTCGGAATTGCGGTGACCCGGAGAGTTGTCCGGCATTCCGGCTCCCTGACCAGGCGATTCGCGATCCTTCCCCGGATTTCTCGGTCCGGGACGGCCGTGGGAAGGATCGGGGAAGAGGCCTCCTTCATCGTGGGGTCCATGAACGAACAGCACGAGTTCTCCGCCGCACCGGACCTCGTCGACTCCGACGAGCTCCGGTCCGCCGTCCAGGACAAGTACGCCGCCGTCGCCACCGATCCCGACGACGAGTACCACTTCCACACGGGCCGATTCGTCGCCGATCGCTGCCGCTACGGCATGGCGGCCGTCGACGACCTGCCCGACGTCGCCGTCGAGTCGTTCGCCGGCGTGGCGAACCCGTTCGAGCTCCGCGATCTCGAGCCCGGCGAGCGGGTCGTCGACCTCGGTTCCGGCGCCGGCATGGACGCGTTCCTCGCCGGTCGCGCCGTCGGACCGACCGGCGCCGTGATCGGGATCGACATGACGCCGGCGATGCTCACGAAGTCACGAGCGACGGCGCGCGAGATGGGCCTGGACCACGTCGACTTCCGCGAGGGCTACATCGAGACGCCGGACGTCGACGATGGCTGGGCCGACGTCGTGATCTCGAACGGCGTGATCAACCTGTCCCCCGACAAGCAGACCGTCTTCGCCGAGGTGTTCCGGATGCTCCGCCCGGGCGGCGTGATCCAGTTCGCCGACATCGCCAACGGTCGGCCGGTGCCCGTGGAGGCACAACGGCAGATCGACCTGTGGACCGGTTGAATCGCCGGTGGCCTGCCGTGCGCAGGCTGGACCGCACTGCTCGAAGCCGCCGGCTTCGTCGACGTCGAGATCTCCGAGCCCGTCGACACCTTCGGCGGTGCGTCCGGCGAGGGCAACGCCCGCAGCTTCGACGTTCACGGCTTCGCCTTCCTGGCTCGCACGCCGCACTGAGACACGACCCCGTGAAGAAGAGAGAAGAGAGAACAGCCATGTCCCGTCATCCCGATGCCGTCGTGCTCACCGCGCCCGACGGCTGCACCACGTACCTGCAGTCCGCCGTCGAGATCACCCTGCGCGAGATCCGACCCGGCTCGATCGTCGAGGTCCCGTGCGACCCGTACTCGCGCATCGACCTCGCCGAGTGGTGCCTCACCGCCGGTCACCGGACCGTCAACCCGTTCGAGCACTTGCACATCGACCACCTGCTCATCGAAGCCTGACCGGACCGTCACCACACCCGCCGATTCCGCCGCGCACCAACCAACCACATCACCACACCTTCACCACAGGAGAACCAGAACCATGACCACCACCGCCACCACCCCCGACAGCAGAGTGCTCGTCGGACTCACCCACGGATCCGACGAGCCCGAGAACGTGCTCATCGCCTATCTCATGGGCGTCGAGGCGCTCCGCGCCGACAAGGACGCCGTCCTCTGGCTGACGAAGGACGGGGTCGACATCGCCGTCGACGGCGCCGCCGACGAGATCGTGGTCGAGGGCGCTCCCTCGATCGCCGACCTCCACACCGAGTTCGTCGAGCGCGGCGGCCGCTTCTTCGCCTGTCCCGTCTGCGTGAAGCTGCGCGGCCTCACCGAGTCGACGTGGGCGAAGAACGTCGAGGTCGTCGGCGCCCCCAGCGTCTACGAGTACACGGCCGGTGGCGCCCTCGTCTTCAACTACTGAGACGGGGACCGCCCAACGCGCCGGAGGGCGCCGCGATCGTGTCGCGGCGCCCTCCGTGCGCGTTCCAGGACGGTCAGGCCGCCCGACGACCGGTCACTCGAGGTCGAAGCGGTCGTTCTCCATGACCTTGACCCAGCCGTTGACGAAGTGCTCGAGCATGAGCTCGGTTCCTCCGGCGGCCGAGGCGTACTCCTCGGAGATGGCCCGCAGCTGGCTGTTCGAGCCGAACACGAGATCGACTCGCGTTCCGGTCCACTTGAGCTCGTCGGAGCCACGGTCACGGCCCTCGAACACGTCCTCGGCCTCACCGATGGCAGACCACTTGGTGCCCATGTCGAGGAGGTTGACGAAGAAGTCGTTCGTGAGCTGACCCGGCCGATCGGTGAACACCCCGTGGTCACCGTCGACGTTGGCGCCGAGGACCCGGAGGCCGCCGACGAGGGCGGTCATCTCGGGCGCCGACAGATTGAGCATGTACGCCTTGTCGATGAGCATGTGCTCGGTCGGGACGTACCCCTGCTTGGCCACGTAGTTGCGGAACCCGTCGGCCTTCGGCTCGAGCCAGGCGAACGATTCGACGTCGGTCGTGTCCTGCGTGGCGTCGGTGCGACCCGGCGTGAACGGCACCGACACGGAACCGCCGGAGGCAGCCTCGATGGCCGCTCCGCCACCGAGCACGATCAGGTCGGCGAGCGAGACGCTGCCGCTGAACGAACTCTGGATCTCCTCGAGCTTGGCGATGACCGACGACACGCCGGCACTCACGTTGACGTCCCAGCCGGCCTGTGGCTCGAGGCGGATGCGGGCACCGTTGGCGCCACCGCGGAAGTCGGTCCGACGGAAGGTCGAGGCCGACGCCCACGCCGTGGAGATGAGCTGCTGGTGTGAGAGACCGGAGCCGAGGATGGCCTGCTTGAGCTCGGCGACCTGGGCGTCGCTGAGAGTGCCCTCGGCGGCCGGCACGTTGTCCTGCCACACGAGCAGCTCGGACGGAGCGACCGGCCCGCGGTAGCGGATGGCCGGGCCCATGTCGCGGTGCAGCAGCTTGAACCACGCCCGGGCGAACGCGTCGGCGAGCTGGTCGGGGTTCTCGTGGAAGCGCTTCGAGATCTCGAGGAAGCCGGGATCGATGATCATCGCCATGTCGGCGGTGGTCATGGTCGGCTTGGACTCGGGCGCACCCGGCTGGACCGGAGGCACCATGTAGCCCTCCTTGACCTCGACCGGCTGCCACTGCGGCTTGCCGGCCGGGGACTCGACGAGCTCCCACTCGTGGGCGAAGAGCGTGTCGAGGTACGAGTTGTCCCACTGGGTCGGGGTCGGCGTCCACGCACCCTCGAAGCCCGAGGTGATCGTGTCGGCGCCGTCGCCGGAGCCGTGACTGCTGGTCCAACCGAAGCCCTGCTCCGACATCTCGGCACCCTCGGGCTCGCTCCCGACGGCCGACTCGGGGCCGGCGCCGTGCATCTTGCCGAAGCTGTGACCGCCGACCGTGAGCGCCACCGTCTCCTCGTCGTTCATCGCCATCCGGCCGAACGTGGTGCGCAGGTCGTGCGCCTGGGCGAGCGCGTCGGGCACACCGTCGGGGCCCGCCGGGTTGACGTAGATGAGGCCCATGACCACGGCGGCGAGCGGCTCGGCGAGCTCGCGCTCCCCGGAGTAACGGCCATCGGCCAGCCACTCGTCTTCGGGGCCCCAGTAGATGTCGTCCTCGGGCGCCCAGATGTCGGGTCGACCGAAGGCGAATCCGAAGGTCCGGAAGCCCATGGTCTCGAGGGCGCGGTTGCCGACGAAGCACAGCAGGTCGGCCCAGGAGACGGCCTTGCCGTACTTCTCCTTGATGGGCTGAATGAGCCGGCGGGCCTTGTCGAGGTTGCCGTTGTCGGGCCACGAGTTGAGCGGAGCGAAGCGCTGAGCGCCGGTGCCACCGCCGCCGCGACCGTCGTGCACGCGGTAGGTGCCCGCGGCGTGCCAGGTCATGCGGATGAAGAAGCCGCCGTAGTGGCCGAAGTCGGCGGGCCACCACTCCTTCGAGTCGGTCATGAGCGCATCGACGTCACGCGTGAGCGCATCGATGTCGACGCCCGTGATCGCCGACCGGTAATCGAAGTCGGCGCCGAGCGGGTTCGAGGCCGGATGCTCCTGGTGGAGGATCCGAAGGTTCAGCTGGTTCGGCCACCACTTCTCGTTGGACTGGGTCTGGTGAGAGGTGAGTGCGCCCCATTCCGGGCGGTCGGCTGGGCTGTCGGACATCGGTACTCCTTGTGACGGTGTGGTCGAGGGGATGGGTCGGTGGCTGGAAGAAGTGTGGACGGTGGTGGTGGGTGGATGGAGAACGGAGATGGCAGAGAAACGGGTCCCGGACGACACTCAGGCGGTTGGTGTCTGACAGGCGGGGCAGATGCCCCAGAAGATGACCTCGGCCTCGTCGACGATGAAATCGCCGTCGTCGACGGGGACGACACTCGGCGGGTCGTCGATGGTTCGATGGACGTCGACCAGCATGTCGCACAGTCGGCAGGCGAGATGCTGGTGGTCGTCACGCACGCGGATCTCGTACCGGGCTGCTGAGCCGGCCGGCTGCACTCGTCGGACGATGTCGCGCTCGGTCAGGAGTGTGAGCGTGTCATGGACCGACTGACGTGAGATCGCTCCGATCTCGCGTCGAACATCCTCGGCCAGATCGTGAGCGGTTCCGTGCTGTCGTTCGAACACTGCTCGCAACACGGCCATGCGCTGGGCGGTGACCTGCAGATCGTTGTCTCGTAGTGCCTGCGCCGGATCGAGTCCGTTCTTGGCTGACATCGCTTTCTAGTCTGCCACGGATTTTGGACAGTGTCCAATCCAAGTCGACGACAGATCGAAGACCGTGGCGTGTGCGACGGAGACGCGGAGTCGCGAAGCCGGTCGGGTCGGATCGATCACGACGTGTCGATCAGGCGCGTCGATCAGCGGTGTCGATCAGGACGTCTCGACGTCGGCCGTGACACGAACGCGCAAGCGATCGATGGCGTAGCCGTCCATCGCCAGCACCTCGAACTCGCCGATCGCCGTGGCGATCCGATCGCCGACGCTGGGAATCTCGTCGACCGCAGCGATGACGTACCCGGCCACGGTGTGCCAGTCCCCCGCCGGCAGCTCGGTCCCGACGCACTGCTCGAAGTCGTCGTGTCGCAGCGATCCGCTGATCTCGAACCGACCGTCGGGCAGTTGATGACACTCACCGAACCGTTCGTCGGATTCGTCGTCGAAGTCACCGATGAGCTCCTCGAGAACGTCCTCGAGCGTGACGAGACCGACGACGGTGCCGTGTTCGTCGATCACGAGGCTGATGTGCTGGCGCTGCGTGCGCATCTCGAGCAGGAGGTCCTCGAGTCGGTGGTGCTCGGGCGTGACCATGATCGACCGGGTCAGCGGACCGACCGCCGTGGCCGGCCAGGTCCCGCTCGGCAGCCGGAGCAGATCCTTCGCGTGCACGAAACCGACCACGTGGTCGAGGTCGCCCTCGAACACCACGATGCGGCTGCGCCCGGTCCGGTGCGCTTCGGCCGCCGCCACGTCGGCCATCGAGTCACTCGCCACGGCGACGATGTCGCGGCGCACCGTCATGGCGTCGGAGGCGGTGAGGCCCGAGAGTTGCAGCGAACGCGCCAGCAACTCGCGGTCGCGCTCGGCGAGATCGCCCTGGTCGACCGACTCCTCGAGCAGGAGACGCAGGTCGTCGGGAGAGTGCGCCATGGCCCGCTCGTCCTGCGGCTCGACGCCGACGAGGCGGACCACGCCGTTCGCCAGACCGTTCATCAACCAGATCACCGGCTTGAAGATCCACACGAACAGACGGAACGGACGGGCCAGGATCAGGCTCGACCGCTCGGGATCGGAGATCGCCCACGACTTCGGCGCCATCTCCCCGACCACCATGTGGAGGAACACCACGAGCGAGAGCGCCAGGGTGAAGCCGATGACGTGGGTCGCGGTGTCGGACAGGGTGAACCACTCGCCGAACGCACCCTCGATCACGGCGGCGACCGCCGGCTCGGCGACCAGCCCGAGTCCGAGCGAGCACATCGTGATGCCCAACTGCGCACCGGCGAGCATGAGCGTGAGCTCCCGCAGGCCGTTGAGCGCCGACTTCGCCCGACCGTTCCCCTCGGCGGCGAGCTGCTCGATCCGCGACCGTCTCGCCGCCAGGAGCGCGAACTCGGCCGCGACGAAGAAACCGTTCAGCGCGAGCAACACGACCGCGAGGAGAAGGGCGCCACCGTCGACGTTGATCCCCTCCTCGACCGCCAACACGGCACCCGACACCCTCACGATCGCGACTCCGCGGACGTGTCGGCCCGCTCCGGATCGCGATCTCGCGCACGTTCGGCGTGGCGCGACTCGGACTCGGCGGGCTCCTCGCCATCGGTCTCGGCGGCGAGGCTCTCGGGATCGACCGACAGGCGCACGCGATCGATTCCGTAGCCGTCGATCTCGGTCACCTCGACGAGGACGCCGTCGACGACGACCGAGTCACCTGGCTCGGCGAGGCGCTCCAGTCGATCGAGCACGAGTCCAGCGACCGTGTCGTACTCGCCCTCGGGGAGCGCGAGGCCGGTGATGCGTTCGATCTCGTCGGGTCGCGACGAACCGGCGACGTGCCACACGCCCGGCTCGACCTCGGCGTGATCGTCCTCGGTCGAGTCGTACTCGTCTTCGATCTCGCCGACGAGTTCTTCGACGATGTCCTCGAGCGTGACGACGCCGGCGGGCCCGCCGTACTCGTCGATGACCAACGCCATCTCGGTGAAGTTCGTGCGCAGGTCGGTCAGCACGGAGGTGAGACCGGCCACCTCGGGCACGGCGATGACCTCGTGCATCAGCGAGTGCACCAGCGTGATCTCGTACTCGGTGCGCGGGACACCCAGCAGGTCCTTCGCGTGCACGATGCCCTGGACCTTGCCCTCGGCGTCGACGACCGGGAACCGCGAGTGGGTCGATGCCATGAGGTCGCGGAGGTCGGCGGCGGACGCTGCGCCGTCGATCGTGACGACCTTGTTCCACGGCACCATCGCATCGGATGCGTGCAGCTCACCGAAGTCGATCGCCCGCTCGAGCAACGTCGCCTGCGACGTCGTGAGATGGCCCGACTCGGCCGACGAGTCGACGATGAGATCGAGCTCCTCCGCCGACACGCCGGCGTGGAGCTCCTGCACCGGCTCGATCCCGAGCAGTCTCAGCAGGCGGTTGGCCGCGCCGTCGAACAAGCGGATCACCGGGCCGGCGATGCGCATGAACCACCAGGTCGAGCCGGCGAGCGAGCGAGCGACGGGTTCGGGCTTCGCGATGGCGAGGTTCTTCGGAGCGAGCTCACCGAACACCATCTGCGACAGGGTCGCCAGGATGAAGGCGACGGTGAGCGAGACGCCGAAGACCGCACTCTCGCCGACGCCGATCGCTTCGAGCGCGGGTCGAATCAACTCGGCGATGACCGGGCGGGCGATGAATCCCAGGACGAGCGACGTGACCGTGATCCCGAGCTGTGCCCCCGAGAGCATGAAGCTGAGGTTGCGGTGCACGTCGACGGCTCGCGCCGCCTTGCGATCGCCCTCCTCGGCGGCGTCGATGAAACGCGACCGACGCGACGCGACGAACGAGAACTCGGCCGCCACGAAGTATCCGTTGGCGGCGATGAGCGCCACCACGCCGACGAGCCCCAGGATCTCGATCATCGGATCGCGATCACCCGCCGGTACTCGGAGGATGCTGGGCCGCCCACCGGAGGCGACCCCGCAGAGGTCGAACGTCGTCGGACATGGAGGACGCGATGTTATCCAGCACCTCGCCCGGTCGGGTACGTTCGGCGGCCATGGGATTCCACGACCTCTCCATGACCTCGATCACCGGTGACGAGGTCTCGTTCGGCGAGTACCGCGGGAAACTGGCGCTGGTCGTCAACACCGCCAGTCGTTGAGGCCTCACCCCTCAGTACGCAGGTCTGCGTACGCTCCACCACGACCACGACGACCTCGTCGTCCTCGGGTTCCCCTGCAACCAGTTCATGGATCAAGAACCCGGGACCGACGCCGAGATCCTCGAGTTCGTGACCTCGACGTTCGACGTCGACTTCCCGATGTTCTCGAAGATCGAGGTCAACGGGCCGGGCGAGGCCGAGCTGTACACCATGCTCAAGGCCGCTCAGCCCGGTGAGGGCGAGAGCTCCGACATCACCTGGAACTTCGAGAAGTTCCTCGTGAGCGGAGACGGCGCCGTCGTCGCGCGTTGGGCGCCGCCCACCACGCCCGAGGAGATCGGCGAACAGCTCGACCAGTACCGGTAGTCAGCCGGTCCCGGAGACACGGTCGGGGGGCCGGGCGATGGGAATCGACTTCACGCACAACGCTCATCCCACGATGGGCATCGAGATGGAGATCCATCTCGTCGACTCGGTCACGGGTGACCTCGCGCCCATCGCCGTCGATCTCCTCGCCGACGCCGGTGCACCACACCCGCACGGCGAACACCCCAAGGCGAAGCACGAGCTCTTCCAGAGCACGGTCGAGGTGATCACGGGCGTCTGCCGGACGCCCGGCGAAGCGGCCGATGACCTGCTCGCCACCATCGACGAGTTGCGACCAGCGGTCGCACAACGCGGCGCGAAGATGGCGAGCAGCGGGACCCACCCGTTCGCCATCGCCGACCGTCAGCTCATCAGCCCCAACCCGCGGTACCACCAGCTCGTCGACACGATGCAATGGCCGGCGCGTCGGCTGCTCATCTGCGGCATGCACGTCCACGTCGGCGTCCCCAGTGGCCAGCACGCCGTCACCATCGTGAACGAACTCACCCGCCACCTCCCGGTGTTCCTCGGGCTCTCCACCTCGAGTCCGTTCTTCGAGGGGGTCGACTCCGGGATGTCCTCGGCCCGATCTCTCGTGTTCGAGTCGCTCCCCACCGCCGGTCTCCCTCCGCAGATCGCCGAATGGTCCGACTTCGAGGCCTTCATGGAGACGATGATCGACACCGCCTGCATCGAGACCGTGCGCGAGGTGTGGTGGGACATTCGCCCACACCCCAACTTCGGCACCGTCGAGCTACGCATGTGCGACGCCATGTCGACGGTGGCCGAGTCGGTGGCGGTCGGAGCTCTCGCCCAGGCACTCGTCGCGTGGTGCATCGAGCGCATCGACGAGGGAACACTGCCGGCGCCGCCGACCGAGTGGTCGACCCGACAGAACCGGTGGCTCGCCGCTCGCTACGGCCTCGACGCCGAGCTCATCGTCGAACACACCGACGACGAACCTCGTTCGGCCACCGGGCACGCCGCCGCGACGGCGCACCACGTCCGCGATCGCACCGTCGAGCGATCGGGAGCTCGCGAGCTGCTCGATCGACTCGTCGACACGGTGCGGCCCACGGCGCGACGACTCGGATCACTCGACGACGTCGAGCGGGTGCTCGACATCGCCGACGCCGGATCCAGCACGGAGCGTCAGCGTGCGATCACCCGGGCAGGTGGCGGCCTCGACGACGTCGTCCACCACCTCACCGCGGAGTTCGAGTCCGACCGCGCACTCACCCCGCTCGTCCCGCAGACCGACTGATCCGCCGCCGGTACGCTGCGCTCGATGCTCGACCTCGCCGGTGCGCTCGATCGATGGCTCGGCCACGGTGGGAGCGGCGAGAGCAACAGCAGCGGTCTGATTCATCTCCGCCGAGACCTGCATCGCCACCCCGAGTTGAGCGGAGAGGAGCACCGCACCACCGCCGTCGTCGCCGATGCACTCGATGCCGCGGGTCTCGTCATCACGCCGCTGCCGTCGGGCACCGGGCTCGTCGCCGACCTCCCCGCACTCGACGGATCGACCACCTCGCCCTCGGGCGGCCGATTCGCCGTCCGCGCCGATCTCGACGCGCTCGCGATGACCGACGAGAAGGACGTCCCGTATCGGAGCCTCCGCGAAGGCGTCTGCCACGCCTGCGGCCACGACGTCCACACCACGATCGCCGTGGGTGCGGCCACTTTCCTGGCCGAGCACCGTGAGCTCGCCCCGCACGGCGTGCGATTCATCTTCCAGCCGGCCGAGGAGCGCGTACCGGGAGGTGCGGTCGACACCATCGCCGCCGGCACCCTCGACGGCGTCGACACGATCGTGGCCTTCCACTGCGAACCGAAGGCCGACGTCGGCCGGATCGGACTGCGGTCGGGTCCGATCACCTCGGCGGCCGACATGCTGTCCGTCTCCCTCATCGGTCCCGGCGGCCACACGGCTCGACCCGAGCTCACCGTCGACACCATCGGTCTGGCCGGTCGGGTCATCACCGAACTCCCCCGACTCGTCTCCGCTCGCGCCGACTCCGACGTGAAGCTCGTGTTCGGAGCGATCCACGGCGGCGACGCGGCGAACGCCATCCCCACTCGGGTCGAGATCCGCGGGTCGGTCCGCACGGCGTCGGCCACCGCGTGGGAGCACCTCGAGACGATCGTCGACTCCTCCATCGCCGATGTCCTCCAGGGCTCCGGCGCCGCGGTGCACCTCGAATACATCCGCGGGGTCCCGCCGGTGATCAACGACCACGACGTGATCGATCTGCTCCGCGCGGCGGCCACCGCCGTCGTCGGCACCGACTCGATCTACGAGACACCGCAGAGCTGGGGTGGTGACGACTTCGCCTGGTACCTCCGACATGTTCGCGGCGCGTACGTGCGCCTCGGCGTCCACGATCCGTCGATGCCCGGTCGGCTCGACCTGCACGCGGGGCGATTCGACGTGGACGAACGCTCGATCGGAGTCGGCGTGCGCTGTCTCGCCACGGCCGCTCACCTCCACAGCCGCGTGATGGCGGCGGGAGTCCCTGCGTGAGTCGCCTCGGCGGCCGGTCCACGTGGGTCTTCGGCTACGGATCGCTCGCATCGCCGACATCACTCGCCCGCACGATCGGCCGCCAGGTGTCGTTCGGCGAGGACGTCCATCGCGCCGCTCTGCGCGGGTGGGGGCGGCGGTGGAACTACGGATCGCCTCGCACCGGCGTGTCGTGGACCCACGGAGAGTCCGAGATCACCGACGGAGTCATGGTCTGTCTGGGCATCGTGCAGGATGCCGATGTGGCGATCAACGGAGTGGTGTTCTCGGTCGACGATCGTGAACTCGCAGCGCTCGACCGACGCGAACGCGACTACGACCGCATCGAGGTCACGGGGAGCGCCGATGCCGAGGGAGATCTCGGCGGCACCGCGTCGATCGTCACCTACGTCCCCCGCCCGTCATCGATCGAACGATACGAACGCGGTCGAGACGCCGGAACGGCGGCGATCCGCCAGACCTACTGGGATCTCGTCGAGCGCGCGTTCACCGACTTCGGCGACGAGGCGCTCGAGTGGTATCGCAGAACGCCCGACCCCGACATCCCCGTGATCGACATCGACGTCGACATGGACCGCCTGCGCGGCCACCGCTGACCCGGCGCGTCAGTCGCCACCGGCCGGGTCGGCGGCGGTGAGGTCGACCACGTCGGGCCAGAGTTCGTCGATCCGCCGTTCGAGGTCGGAGCGGTCGCCCGAGTTGTCGATCACGTGGGTCGCGATCTTGCGGCGTTCGTCTCGCGACGCCTGCCGTTCGATCCGATTCCGAGCGTCCTGCTCGTCCATTCCGCGATCGGTGACGAGGCGCTCGATCGCCACCTCGTGCGGCACGTCGACCACCAGCGTCGCGGCGAGGCCCTCACGCGGGTTCTCGGCGAGCAGCGGGAAGTCGAGCACGACGACGCGATCGGTGTCGGCGTGCTCGTCGATCTGCCGCTGGATCTCGGACTGCATCGCCGGGTGCACGATGCCGTTGAGATCTGTCAGCGCGTCGGCGTCGGCGAACACGATCTCGGCGACGGCGGCCCGGTCGAGAGACCCGTCGGATCGAATGATGTGGTCGCCGAACCGCTCGGCCATCTGTGCCAGCACCGGGGTTCCGGGTTCCTGGAGGTCGCGGGCGATCTGGTCGGCATCGACGATCACGGCGCCGCGCGCCGCGAGCAGTGACGACACGGTGGACTTGCCCGCGCCGATCCCTCCGGTGAGGCCGACGAGGATCATGCGACGAGCGGCGTACGAGACGCAGGCGTCAGCGGTGCGTCACTCGGCTGCGGCCGGCTCTGCCTCGGCCTCGGCCGGAGTGTCGGCTGGCGCCTCGGCCTCGGCGGGAGCCGCCTCGGTGGCCGCTGCGTCGTCGCCGTAGTACTCGGACCACGCCGCCTCGGCCTCGCTGGTGGCTTCGCCCTGGACGTAGTTGCCCTCGGCATCGACCTCGAAGTGCTCGGAGTACTCGGGTGCGAGCTCGCCACCTTCGGCCGCCTGCTTGATCGACAGGCTGATCCGACGACGGGCGAGGTCGAGATCGATGATCTTGACCCACAGCTCTTCACCCGGCGTGACGACCTGCTCGGGCGAGTCGACGTGGTGCGTCGACATCTCCGAGATGTGCACGAGACCTTCGATGCCGTCGCCGACCTGGACGAACGCACCGAACTGCACGAGCTTCGTGACCCGGCCGTACACGAGCTGTCCGACGGAGTGGCCCTCGGCGAACTCCTGCCACGGATCGGCCTGGGTGGCCTTCAGCGAGAGGCTGATGCGCTCGCGGCTGAAGTCGACGTCGAGGACCTGCACCTTGACCGGATCGCCGACGGCGACGACCGAGCCCGGGTGATCGACGTGCTTCCACGACAGCTCGGAGACGTGGATGAGTCCGTCCATGCCGCCGAGGTCGACGAACGCACCGAAGGAGACGACCGACGAGACCGTGCCCTCGCGGACCTCTCCGACCTTGAGGTCGGCGAGGAACTGGTCGCGGGTCTCCTTCTGGTTCTCCTCGAGGTAGGCCCGACGGGAGAGGACGACGTTGTTGCGGTTCTTGTCGAGCTCGATGATCTTGGCGTGCACCTGCGTGCCGATGTACGGCTGCAGGTCGCGGACCCGGCGCAGCTCGACGAGCGACGCGGGCAGGAAGCCACGCAGACCGATGTCGACGATGAGGCCGCCCTTGACGACCTCGATGACCGGGCCGGAGACGACCTCGTCGGCCTCCTTCTTGGCCTCGATGTCGCCCCACGCACGCTCGTACTGCGCCCGCTTCTTCGACAGGACGAGACGCCCTTCCTTGTCCTCCTTGGTGAGGACGAGGGCTTCGATCTGCTCGCCGATGGTGACGACCTCGGACGGGTCGACGTCGTTGCGGATGCTCAGCTCGCGGCTCGGGATGACGCCCTCGGACTTGTACCCGATGTCGAGGAGGACCTCGTCCTTGTCGATCTTGACGATGGTGCCGTTGACCATCTGGCCGTCCTCGACGGCGACGAGCGTGTCGGCGATGGCGTCTTCGAAGGAGACGTCGAGATCATCGGAGACGACTTCGCGAGGCGTGTAGTTGCCCTCGTCGTCGAAGGTGCCGAACTTCGGTTCGTCGGCGGTCGGGTTGGTGGTGGTGTCGGACAACGGATTCTCTAGCTGCTCGGGAACGATCGGACGATGCGCGCCGACGGCGACGCGGACCGTCCACGCTACCGGTCTGCCAGCTCAGGTCAACCGGCGTCGCAGCCCGAACAGAACGGCCGCTCCCGCCAGCAGAGCCAGGCCGAGACCCAGCAACGACGTCGCCTGGCCGGGCACCGGCAGCACACCGGTGTCGACCAGCGTCGGCTGCGGAGTGCCGTCACCGGACTGCGGCGACGTCGGACCGGCGCTGTCCTGGTCGGCGGGATCGTCGTCGCCGTTCCCGTTGGGTGCCTCCGGACCGTTCTCCGAGGTGCCGACGGCGAACGAGTCGAGCGTCGTGACGAGGCTGCCCTCGCCCGCCGTACCCGAGACGTAGACGACGGACCTGCGTCCCTCGACGATCGTGATGTCGGGCAGGACCAGCAGGGCCTCGCCGGAGCGGAGGAGCGAGGCGGGGCCGAGCGCACCGGCGGGGACCACCAGGTTCACCTCGGCCGTCGGAGCGAGCGAGACCGTCTGCTCGGTCGCCTGGAGGAACACGTCGACGGCGGGAGCGGCGGCGACGTGCCGCACGGTGAGCAACCCGTTCCCCGGCGCCGGGGCGGGCGACGGGGCGGTGTCGTCGAACGCCGTGACGAGGATCGACAACGTCTCGTCGAGGTGCACGACCACGGATGCCGGGCCCTCGGCGGGAACGGAGGTGGCCGAGATCGGTCCGAGAGGCTGCTCGGTTCCGACCCGGCGAGCTGCGAGACCCGCGAGACTCCGGCCGGCGAACTCGCTGATGTCGCGCACCTCGCCGAGCCGGAAGTCGGAGGCGAAGGCCTCGCCGTCGAGCGAGAGGTCGACGTCGACACCGGGAATGGCGTGGACGAGTGAGATCCGGTCGGCCACGTCGCTCTGCGCCCCGGCCGAACCTGCGCTCAGGCCGATGCCGCCGAGCCCGGCCAGGGTCGCGGTGATCATGGCCGCGGCGCGGCGCCACCGTCGGTTCGCCGACGGTCCGCGTTCGTGAGGAGTGTGCTGTCCGCCCATGAGACGAGGATGCCGAGAAAACGACTGAGAGTCAACCTGAACTACTCTCAGTGGTTGAGGGTCCGAGGCCAGTGGGTCACCGGACGAGAACCTGACCGAATCCTGAGAGAGTGGTCGATCGACCATCGCTAGCGTTCGATCGGTGGCGGCGGACGACCACGCCGGCGGGCCCCGGTACGACCCGACCCTGGTGGTCCCGCGGCTGCCGCCACCGACCGGTCCCGCCGCGATGACGCGACCACGGCCCCCGCCGACCGGTGTCCGGCGCGCACTGCGGGCGACCGTCGGCATGATCGGCTCGGTGCTCCTCGTCACCGGTCTCCTCTCGGTCGGCGTGGCGGCGGCGAACCACCTCGGTCCGTCGGTCGCGTCCGCCACGGTCGGGGCGCTCTACGGCGACGACCTCGTCGACGATCGGGCTCCGCTCGCAGACGGCGACGGGGCGATCGCGCCGGCCGACTCCGTCGATCCCTCCGTCGATCCGACCATCGCCGAGCCCGATCTCGCAGCGGAGCGCCCGGAACCCGTCGGCATCCAGATCTCCTCGATCGACGTGTCGCGCTTCCCGATCCGTGCGGTCGGTTTGACCGACGATGGCGCGCTCGAGGTCCCCGACGAGACCGAGATCGGGTGGTACCGCTACGGCGCCACCGCCGGCAGTTCGGGCGCAACGGTGTTGGCCGCCCACGTCGCGTGGAACGGCCAGTCAGGACCGTTCTTCGAACTCGGTCGGCTCGAACCCGGAGCGTCGATCGAAGTGACGCTCGACGACGGCTCGTCCCGGCACTACGAGGTCGTCGAGCGCGCGCTCTACGGCAAGTCGGAGCTGCCACGAGAGCGGATCTGGCGGCAGACCGGCGACGAGACGCTCGTGCTGATCACGTGCGGCGGCGAGTTCAACCCCGAGATCCGTCGGTTCCGGCAGAACATCGTGGTCTACGCCGTGCCGGCCGCCTGACGCCCGCTCCGACACCACCGCACCCGCTCGGCACGGCCCGCACACGCCTAGAACGGCGGCGGTAACGGAATCGGCGGCAGTGTGATCGGCGGGGGATCGTCTGGCGGGTCGGTCACCGGCGGATCGGTCACCGGCGGATCGGTGACCGGCGGATCGGTGACCGGCGGATCGGTCACGGGCGGATCGGTCACGGGCGGATCGGTGACCGGCGGATCGGTGACCGGCGGATCGGTCACGGGCGGATCGGTGACCGGCGGATCGGTGACCGGCGGATCGGTGACCGGCGGATCGGTCACGGGCGGATCGGTGACCGGCGGATCGGTGACCGGCGGATCGGTCACGGGCGGATCGGTGACCGGCGGATCGGTGACCGGCGGCGGCTCGGTGGTGGTGGTCGTCGTCGCCGTGACGGGCGGCTCGGTCGTCGTCGTGGTCGTCGTGATGACCGGTGGCTCGGTGGTCGCGGTCGGCGTGTCCGGTTCGGTCGACGTGGTCGGTGAGTCGGGTTCGGTCGTGGCCGTCGGAGAACCCCCGGCCGCGATCGTGGCGGGCGGTGCGGCGACCGGAGGCGACGAACCGCCGTCGGATCCGCCGCTCGTCCCTCCCGAACCGCTGTCGGTCCCTCCCGTACCACCGCTCGCGGCGGGGTTGGTCGGTGCGCGACGCCGACCCGAACCGGCTGACGCGCTCGTGCCGGAGGTGTCGTCGGCGGGCGCGGCGATCGGAGCGTCGTCGTCGACCGGAGGCAGCGGCAGAAGAGCCGAACCGTCGTCGGCCGACTCGACCGGCGGGTCGAACACGGGCGGCAGGGTCGGCGTCGCGCCATCACCCGCGCGGCCGTCGGCCTGCTCAGGCGCAGGAGCGGCGACCTCGCCACCGTCGACGTCCCGGTCGTCGGAGTCGACGCGCCACACGTCTCGCAGCACGACCTCGATCACCGAGATCGACGAGGCGGGCATCGCGACGAGCGACGACCCGCGGATCGAGGGCGACTCGACGAACCCCGACGAACCGCCAGCCTCGTAGGTGAAGATCGTCGGCTCGCGCAGCGCCTCGGCCCCCGAGAGGTCGACCAGGACGGTCGAGTCGTCCGCGGCGCGCGTGTTCACGACGACGATGCGCAGTGTCGCCCAGTCGACCGCTGCGAACGCGACCAGTCCGCTCAACGTGGTCGAGGCGTCGAGTGCCACGCCGCGGAAGCCGCCGCCGCGATCGTCGTAGTTCCTGAAGGCCTTGAGTGCGTACCAGACCTCGGCGTCGTCGGCGAGCGGACCGTCGTACACGGCACTCTGCACCCCGCCGGACATGAACGCTCCGAGCGTGAGCGCGACCGCCTGCGCACCCGATGCCTCGCCCGCCGCGTCTCCCACCGACCAGGCGTCGACCACGCGCGGGAGCCCACTGCACTGGTCTTCGTCATCGCCGAGGATCGTGAGCGACAGGTCGACCTCGACGAGACGCCGCACCGAATCGACGAGCAACTGTGCCGCCGACGGAGCGTCGGCTCCCTCGGCTCGGCGCTCGACGCGACAGAGTCGTGCGATCGCCTGAGCGACGTCACCCACCTCGACCTCACCGACGGCGGCGGCGCCGGACTGCACGGGATCGTTGTCGAGGCTCGACACGACGACGACGGCGTCGCTGATCTCGCCGAGCGACCGGTTGAAGTCGACCGAGATCGCGCCGTCGAAGGCCGGGAGCTCGCTCTGCGGGAGGGAGTCGCCGTCGCCGCCGCAGGCCGCGACGGCGAGCAGAGCGCCCGCCGCCGCCACGCCCCGGATGCGCCGACTCAGCGCTCCGGACGACGTCGACATCTCCGAGACTGTAGAGCCGTCGCGACTCGCGCGGAGCCCGAATCTCACGGCTTTCTCGCGGAATCCATCCCGCCGACACCGTGCGGGTCGCGACGCTCACGAGCCGCGGTCGAAACCGCTCGTCCCTGGTTCCTCGGCCCCGTCGCGCGCCGCCGGTCCCGACCGACGTCCGCACCTCGACGCTGCGCGACACTGGTGGCGTGAGTCACATCCAGAAGCTCTCGCACGCCGCTGGTCCGACCGATCGACCGCTGCTCGACGTGACCATCGACCAGAACCTCGTCCGGACCGTCGACGACCACGGTTCACGTGAGGCGTTGGTGTCGTGCCACCAGGACATCCGGTGGACGTACGACGAGTTCTTCGAGCACGTGGTGGCGCTTGCGACCGGGATGTTCGCGGCCGGTCTGCGTCCCGGCGATCGGGTCGGACTCTGGAGTCCGAACTACGCCGAATGGACGCTGGTCCAGTACGCCACGGCCCACATCGGGGTGATCCTGGTCAACGTCAACCCGTCGTACCGGACGCACGAGCTGGCCTACGCGCTGAACCAGTCCGAATGCCGATGGCTCATCGCCGCGCCCGAGTTCAAGACCTCCGACTATCGGGCGATGGCCGCATCGATCGCCGACGACGTCCCGAGCCTCGAACGGTCGGTGTTCTTCTGGGACGACGACTGGGATGAGCTGCGGACGGGGGACCCCACCGTCCGCGACGCCGTCGAGCGGCAACGGGCGGGCTTCTCCCCCGACGATCCGATCAACATCCAGTACACGTCCGGGACCACGGGGTTCCCGAAGGGCGCCACGCTCACCCATCGCAACATCCTCAACAACGGGTACTTCGTGACGTCGCTCCAGGGCCTCGCCGGCGACGACCGCCTGTGCATCCCGGTTCCCTTCTACCACTGCTTCGGCATGGTGATGGGCAACCTCGGCTGCACGTCGATCGGCGCCACGATGGTGATCCCGAGCGACGCTTTCGAACCCGAGGCGGTGCTCCGGGCCGTGCAGGACGAACGATGCACGAGCCTCTACGGCGTCCCGACGATGTTCATCGCCGAACTCGCCCACCCCGACTTCGCGTCGTACGACCTGTCGTCGCTGCGCACCGGGGTCATGGCGGGGTCGCCGTGCCCGGTGGAGGTCATGAAGCGGTGCATCGACGAGATGCACATGACCGACGTGACCATCTGTTACGGCATGACCGAGACGTCGCCGGTGTCGACGCAGACGCTGCCCGACGATTCGCTCGCGCACCGCACCGAGACGGTCGGTCAGGTGCACCCGCACGTCGAGGTCCGCGTCGCCGACCCCGAGACCGGCGAGTTCTGCACCCGCGGGTACTCGGTCATGAAGGGCTACTGGAACGACGAGGAGAAGACCGCCGCTGCGATCGACGACGAGGGTTGGATGCACACCGGCGACCTCGCCGTGATGGCGATCGACGGATACCTCAACATCGTCGGCCGCATCAAGGACATGGTCATCCGCGGCGGCGAGAACATCTACCCGCGCGAGATCGAGGAGTTCCTCTACCAGCACTCCGACATCGAGGACGTCCAGGTGATCGGCGTCCCCGACGAGAGGTACGGCGAGGAACTCATGGCCTGGATCCGCGCCCGGCCCGGATCGGATCTTGCCGTTCTCGGCACCGGCGACACCGACGCCGTGGTCGCAGCGGTGCGAGCGTTCTGCGAGGGACGGATCGCGCACTACAAGGTGCCGCGCTACGTCAAGCTGGTCGACGAGTTCCCGATGACCGTCACCGGGAAGGTCCGCAAGATCGAGATGCGTGAGTCGTCGATCACCGAGTTGGGGCTCGAAGCGGCGGCGAACACCACGACGGCCTGACGACGACCGCCGACCGAGCCGACGATGACGGTGCTCGACCGCTTCCGACTCGACGGTCGGGTCGCCCTCGTGACCGGGTCGAGTCGCGGGATCGGACTCGCCATCGCGCGTGCGCTGGGCGAAGCCGGCGCGCTGGTCGTTCTCAACGGTCGTCACGAGAACCCGCTCGAGGAGGCGCGACGATCACTCGAACACGAGCTCGGCCGGACGGTGTACACGCACCGGTGCGACGTCACGTCCGCCGACGAGGTGGGAGTGCTCGTCGAGGCGGTCTCGCGGGAGGTCGGTCCGATCGACGTGCTCGTCAACAACGCCGGCGCACAGCAGCGGGGCCCGTTCCTCGAGTTCCCGGTCGGCGATTTCCGACGCCTGCTGGAACTGAACCTCGTCGCACCGTTCGTGGTCGCTCAGGCCGTGGGTCGGTCGATGGTGGAACGCGGCCGTGGCAAGATCATCAACGTCGGCTCGGTGCAGTCACTCCTCGGCCGACCGACCATCGCGCCGTACACCGCGACCAAGGGCGGTCTCGCTCTGTTGACACGAGGGCTGTGCGCCGATCTCGGTCCGCTCGGCGTGCAGGTCAACACGCTCGCGCCCGGCTACTTCGACACCGCACTGACCGGCGAGTTGGTCGCCGACGAGGAGTTCTCGACGTGGGTCGCCGCCCGGACGCCGACGGCGCGCTGGGGCGAGCTCGACGAACTCGGAGGTGTCGCGGTGTTCCTCGCGTCCGACGCGAGCAGCTTCGTGAACGGCCAGACGATCGTCGTCGACGGCGGGATGACCGCGGTGGTCTGAGTGCGTCGGGGACCAGCATGACCGGCACCATCGGCGTGCGTGATGCGACCGCCGACGACGCCGACGCGATCGGATACGTCCACGTGGCGGCGTGGAAGGCGGTCTATCGGGGGCTCCTGCCCGCTTCGTTCCTCGAGTCGCTCGACCCGGCCGCCCGCGGCGCCGCCTGGCGAGCGGCGATCGACACCGACCCGACACCGGTCGGGTGGCGACGTCTGGTCGGAACGCTCGATGAGCAGGTCGTGGGCATCGCGCTGGTGGGTCCCGACTCGATCGATCCGAACGGCCCCGACGGCGAGGTCCACCTCATCAACATCGCTCCCGACGCGTGGGGCTCGGGGGTGGCGACCGCCCTCTTCGCCGAGTGCGTGCAGACGCTGGCGTCGCTGGGGCATCGGGATGCGGTGCTCTGGGTCGCGTCGGAGAACCCCCGTGCGCGCCGGTTCTACGAACGCGAAGGCTGGCACCGTGACGGCGGCGAGCGGATGAACGAGGTCGGCGGGTCCGAGGTTCCGACGGTGCGTTACCGCTCGTCGCTCTCGTCGGCGTCGTAGCCGTTCGCCGTGAGGAAGGCGCGCAGCACGTCGAGCAACGACTGCTTCTGCGCGTCGGTCAGTCGGTCGTCGGTGAGGATCGCCGTGGCGATCGGATCGCCGACGTCGTCGATCTTGCTGTCGCCGCCGCCGGGACGGAGGAAGTCGAACAACTTGTCGGCCGGGATGTTCAGCGCCGACGAGATGCCGTTCACCACGCGCACGGACGGCTCGTGCAGGCCGCGCTCGAGCTGGCTCAGGTACGCGTCGGACAGGTCGGCGAGTTTGGCGAGTTCGCGCTGCGACAGCTCGGCGATCCGCCGCTGGCTGCGGATGAACTGCCCGAGCGCGTCGACGCCCCGGGGCGGACGGACCGCATCTCCCGGGGTCGTCTGCTCGGAGCGATGCTCCGAGTCGCTCACTTGGCGGTCGTCGCGGCGACCGGCTGGTAGGCGGCGGGGAGCAGTTCGACGACGCGGTTCTGGACGTCACGGTTGACGTCGGCCGCACGCTGTACGAACTCCATGTAGCGCTTCCCGGCCTCCTGGGCGGTCGGGAGCTGGTCGGCGAACGGGACGGCGAACGGCGACTCGACCCGATCGGCGAACTTGACCGTTGCGTCGACGGCCTTCTCGTTCCAGTCGACGACGGTGTCGACGATGCGGGTGTTGGCGTCGGTCGCGTTCTCGACGGCGGTGCGGCCGGCGGTTTCGAAGCGATCGGTGAGGGTGTCGGTGAAAGCCATGGTGCTGGTTCCTTTCGGGAGGGTGGTCGGGAGTGGAGGGCTGGTGTGCGGTCCTCACGGACCGAGGCGGGGGATCCTCGATCCGCTGTGGTGATGCGTACTTTACCACGCATACCACGAAAAGCAAGCCCCTGCGTGAAATACTTCGCAGGCCGCGCAGCCGGTCGTCGGTGACCGCGTCGGTTCGGGCGGTCATGCGGTTCGGTGGCCGTCAGTCGATCGCGACTGCGTGGAACGTGGGCCGGTAGATCTCGAGATGTTGAGCGGTTCGTCCGTCCCACCTGTTGTGCCCGATCGACCAGATGTGGTCTCCGCTCGGGTCGCGCCACGGGACCCATGCAGCGAAGTACGTGTTGCACCGAGCCCGGTCGCACTTGAGCGGTTCGTCGACCGACGCAACGTGTTGGAACGGCCCCTCCGGTGCAGCGGCGACACCGATCTCGACGGTTCGTCCCCACCAGTCGTCGCGTTTCTCGATCAGCACGAACCGATCACCGTCGAAACGCACCTGGGCCGGATTGTTCCCCGACAACACGAACGAGCCGTCGACGACCGGTACCGCCGCGTCCCGCTCGTCAGTCCAACCCTCACCCGCCCAGTACTCACGCGGCGCCTCGAACGAGCCACGCGGGACGCGCGCGAGCTTGACATCGACCGCACAGTCACCGACACCGAATGACGTGTCGTGTCCGAACTGCTGGAAGCAGTGTGAGTACAGATATGTGAACGCGGCGTCGCTCGTCACCGACCATCCGAAGAGATCGTCATCGATGATCTCGTCATCGATCACGTCGACGACCTCGAGCGTCGACGCATCGAGCACCACGCGACGCAGCGCCGTCGGCCGCGCGCGTGCGAGATATGTCGAACCGGTCTCGGTCATCTCCACGACGAACAGATGGAACGTCGACCCGTCCGCGTGCATCGCGCCGTCGAGGATCCAATGCCATCGCGTCATGTGACTCGTCGAATCCGCCAGCAGCCACGAGCGTCGACGTTCGTTCAGCACCGTGAAGCACCTCCCGGACTGGACCATGCCGACGTTGTGCACCAGCGAACCGCCGACGAACCCGTCCTGGAAGGTCCACAGAACCCGTCCGTCGTCGAGGCGGAACGCACGCTGGTAATCGGCGCCATCGAACTCTCCGATCGGCCGGTCGAAGAACGCCGTGAGGCCCGCTGCGTCGAGTCCGTCCGCGCAGTACTCGCCGACGTCCGGCGACGTGACCCGCGCGAGCGGATCAGCTCCATCGCTCACCGTCGCGACGACCGGTGGTGTCATCTCGGCCATGGTGTCGACCGCGAACCGACCGACCGACGTGGGCATGTGCTCATCGACGTGGCTCTGCGGCGCCGGTCGCAACGATGAGGTTCCGATCGCCGCACGCCCGCCACGATCGGAGGAGGGCGGGGCCGCCGCCGACGTGGCGACCGGCGCTGGACACGACGCCACGCACATCAACGCCAGCACGGCCGACCTGCCGAGTCCGCGTCTTGGGCTGGATCGACGTGCGTGTGGACGGCGCACTGGTCGACGTCGGCCGCTTCCGACAGCACCGATGCGGGCGCTCGGGTCGGTCGACCTCACGGCCGCCGAGGCGGTCGTGAGGTCGAGTTCATCGGTGCGGCTCGGTGGGCGGACCGCTCCTCTTCATGAACGACCTCTCGGCCTGATCGTGGCGGTCGGTTCGACGCCTGCGCAGCGCCGGTGTCGGCGGCGACCGGCACGACCCCAGGCGACCCCGCATGCGGTGCAGCGGCCAACCGGGAGCGACGGGTGAGGGCGCGCCCGCCGGGCCACCAGTTCGCCGTGCCAGCCAGCGCCATGAACGCCGGTACGAGCATTGCGCGCACGACGAACGCGTCGACGAGGACCGCCAAGGTGATGCCCACACCGAGCACCTTCAGATGGGCGACCGATGTCGTCGCGAACGACGTGAAGACGACGGCCATCAAGAGCGCGGAGGCGGTCAGGATCCGCCCGGTGCGCTCCAGGCCGAACACCGTCGATGCGTGGGCGTCGCCGGAGACCAGGTACGACTCGCGCATCCTCGACAGGAGGTACACCTCGTAGTCCATCGACAGCCCGAACGCGAGCGCGAACATCAGCATCGGCACCGTGACGTCGGTGAGTCCGACCGGCGTGTACCCGAGGAAGTCGGCGAACCGCCCGTCCTGGAACACCCAGACGATCGCGCCGAACATCGCTGCCAGGCTCAAGAGGTTGAGCACGATCGCTTTCACGGTCGCCAACACGGCACGGAACAGCACGGCGAGCAGCACGGCCGAGCCGAGGACGATCACGGCGATCGCGAACGGCAGTCGCTCGGTGACGTGGTCGGTGTTGTCCACCAACCGCGCGGCTTCGCCGCCGACGACGACGGGCACGGGACTCGCGAGTGCCCGAACCTCCTCGACCAACGCTCGACCCTCACGCGAGATCGGCTCGACGGTCGGGATGACGGTGAGGGCGTGCGCATCGACGTCGACCCGCGCCACACCGTTCAACTCCTCGATCGAGCTGGCGAATGCGTCGATCTCCACGCTGCCGCTGGCGGCAGGAGGTCCCTCGGCGAAGACGACCGAGATCGCCGCGCCCTCCAGCCCGACGAACTCGGAACGAATCGCCTCGTTGACGCGGCGCGACTCGATCGAGGTCGGCAGCACGCGGTCGTCGTTGAGCCCGAACTCGAGGCGTCGGATCGGGCTCGCCACCAGGAGGAGCACGAGCAATACCGCCCCACCGACGAGGAGCGGTCGACGCATCGACCACTGCGCGACGCGTCGCCAGCGACGGGCCGACGAGGTGTTCGGCGGGCGGAGCGCCCAGCGGTCGATGCGGTCGCCGAGGAGCGTCATCACGGCCGGCAGCACGATGAGCCCGCCGACGATCGCGAGGAGCACGACCGCGACGCCGGAGTAGGCGAACGACCTCAACATCGGTGTCGAGAACAGCAGCAGACTCGACAGGCTGACCGCGGTCGTGAGCCCGCTGAAGAGGATCGACGGCCCAGCGCCGGTGATCGCGAGCTCGATGGCGCGCCGAGAGTCGGGCGCCGCCGGCCGATGCTCTCGGTATCGGGCCACGAGGAACAGCGACATGTCGATCGCCATCGCCAGCCCCAGGGCCGTGGCAACGCTGCGGGCGAAGATCGAGACCTCGACCACCTCGACGAGCGCCCTCAAGACCGCCAGAGTGCCGACGATCGCAACGACGGCGATCACGAGCGGGAGGGCTGCGGCGACGGGTGTGCGGAAGAACAGCAGCAGCAACGCGACGCTGAAGGGGATCGCGAGCAGCTCGGCACGCACGAGGTCGTCATCGGTCGTCTCGATCAGGTCGAGACGGGTCGGGCCGACACCGCCGATCTCGACGGTGACGTCGCCCGGCCACGAGGCGCCGCGGAGACGCTCCAACACCTCCTTCGACGTCGCCTGCACCAGAGGGTCTCCGCCCTCGATGTGGGCGACGACGAGGCCCGCATCACCGGCCTCGGACCGCAAACCCGCCGTGCGGGACGACTCGACCGATCCGGTGTCGTCGGTCCACGCCGAGCCGGCCACGACCACACCATCGACGTCGGCGAGCTCGGCGACGACATCCGCTGCGGCGCGTTCGGCGGCCGGTCCGAGACCGGATCGTTCGCGCACCAGCACCACCAGATTCGGCGAGCCGGGGACATCGGCCGCAGCGAGCAGCTCCGCGGCGCGCACCGAGTCCGAGCCCGGCACCTCGTTGCCGCCGGTCGAGAGGCGCTCGCTGACTCCTGCTCCCCACGTTGCAGCCGCGGCGATGGCGATCACCGTCACGACGACGATCGGTCGTGCGTGTGCGACGACGTTGCGAGCCAGCCACCTCATCGGTCCGCACCCGGCGGCCCGGTGCGTTCGTGCAGTCGGCGTACCTCGGCGACGACGGTGTCCATGAGCACCATCGCCAGCTCCGGGTCCTGGTGGAGGTCGTGCCGGTGGCAGGGAATCGGGCGGAGTTCGACGTTCGGCTGGCCGAGGCTCGCAACGAGCTGTTCGACGAGAGGGAGATGCGCCCAGGGGTCGTCGATCCCCGGCAGCAGCACGACCGGTCGCCGACAGGCCGCGAGATCGCGGCGTGTCCCGTCGAGCGAGACCATCTCGTGACGCACGCAGTCGACCCGGAACCTCGGCGTGTCGACCTCGTACCCCAACACCGGCATCCGAGCGGGCAGGTCCTCGTCGGTCGACAGGAACCAGTAGTGCCGCAGGATCGCCGACAGCGTCGCGCGGACGTCGACCACCGGCACGAGGAAGACCGCTGCAGGCACATGCCGCGACGACGACATCGCCCTCATCGCGACCCGTGCACCCATACTCATCGCCACGACGCACGTCGGCCGGTATCGATCGATCGCCCGTCGGCAATCCTCGGCGAACGACGAGAGACGAAAGTCGAAGATCGTGCCTGTGCCGGTCCCGACGTGGTGGCGAGGATCGAGCCGGACGGTCGCGAACCCGTCGTTCACGAGCACGCTCGCGAGGATCTCGAGCGATGCGGCAGACACGCCGAACGGGGGGACGACGAGACAACGACCGGAGGCGTCGTCGGGGCCGTCGAGGTATGCGGCAGCCGTGCCGCCGCTGACCGGAATCTCGTCGATGGTCGTCACGCCGGTCACTGTCGCGACGCGTGGTATCCGATCGGTAGACGTCGCGTCTCCGTTCGGTAGACCGTGCGCCTCGCCGAGTCGGAATCGGCAAGCGGACGGTCAACAGACCGAACGCGCGTGTAGTGTCCACGTGGGGCCACGATGCGCGGGAACCTACACATCCAGTTGCTCGGAGAGGTCGAGGCGCGGCTGGACGGCCGACTCCTCCCATCGGGACCGCGTCTCCAACGAACCCTCCTCGCGGCGCTCGCAGTCGACGTCGGTCGCACGGTCTCGATCTCCGAGCTCCTCGACCGATTGTGGAGCGGCGAGCCTCCACGGACCGCCGGCAAGAGCATCCAGAAGTACGTCTGGCGCCTGCGCTCCGACCTCGGTCCCGAGGCGATCGCGCGGTCCAACGGCGGCTATCGGCTCGACGTGCCGGCGTCGTGCGTCGACGCTCACCGCTTCGAGCTGGCGCTCAATCAGGCCCGTGCCGAACTCGATCCCGCACGCCGCTCACAGCGCATTGAGGCGACCCTCGAAGCGTTCACCGGACAGCCACTCGAGGGCATCGACGGGGTGTTCGCCGAGCAGGAACGGGCTCGTCTCGAGGACCTGCGGCTGAGCGCCCTCGAGGATCGCCTCACGACCGATCTCGAGCTCGGGAGAACCGCCGAGGTGGTGCAGGTCGTCTCGGGACTCGTGAGCCGGCATCCGTATCGCGAGGGGTTGTGGCGCTCGCTGATGCTCGGCCTCTACCAGACCGGACGCCAGACGGATGCCCTGCGCACGTTCGCCGCGCTCCGCCGACGACTGTCGGGTGACCTCGGCATCGAGCCCGGCCCCGAACTCCGCCGTCTCGAGGCGCAGATCCTCGCACACGACCCGTCGCTCCTGCCGCGCGGACCACGCGCCGACCCGTCGACGACCGCAGACGCACCATTCGACGAGCACCGCCTCGTGGCGGCGCTCGTCGTCGGCTCGGATCGTTGGGCGTCGGCCCTGGACGAGGTCGCGCACCGGTTCGACGGCCGGATCCTGTACGACGCCGACCCTCCTGCGGTCTTGTTCGGGATCCCGGCTCGGGAAGACGACCTGCTCCGTGCCACGCAGGCCGCGCTCGAGCTCCACGATCGGGGCGTCGATCGGATCGTCGTCACCAGCGGCGAGGCTCTCGTCCGCGACCACGCCGGCACGATTCGCGCCTGGGGAGGCGGGCTCGACCATGCGGTTGCACTGCTCGGCCGACACGCGATCAGTGGCCCGGTCATCGACCGGGCGACGGCGCGTGGGCTCGGCGACGCGGCCGCCACGCGTGTCGGCCCCGACGGTGAGATCATCCTGCTCGCCCTCCACCCCGATGCGGCGGCCAGCCGACCCGTCGACGGACCGTTCGTCGGGCGGTCCTCCGAGCTCTCGCAGCTCCGCGCACGGTGGAACGAATGCCTCGCCGGACACTCCGGTCACCTCGTGTCCCTCGTCGGCGAGGGAGGAGTCGGCAAGACCCGGATGTTGGCCGAGCTGCGACGCTCCATCGAGCACGACGGGACGACGTGGCTCCAGGTGGCATGCCAGCCTGGAAGCGAGGGCGGACTGTCGCCGCTCATCCAGCTGCATCGACGCGCGCTCGGCCCGGATCCCATCGACGCCGTCGATCGGCTCGGTGCAGGCGCCGGTCTCTCCGACGCCGAATCGAACTGGCTCCGCAACCACCTCTCGGTCCTCCTGCAGGACACGTCCGCTCCGCAGTCGAGCCACGCCGAGAGCCTGCGTGCGTGGGCACGACTGCTCGAACTCGGCGTGATGCCCGACGGAGCGGTGATCGTGATCGACGACGCTCACTGGGCGCCGCCGGTCGTGTGGGAGTTCTTCGCAGAGCTCGTCAGCGAGGCCTCCGTCCCGCTGCTGGTCCTGGTGGCCGTGCGGCCCGATCACGTCGACCCGCCGATCAACGCGGCCAGCCAGGTTCCGCGCTCGACGATCCCGGTGACGAGGCTCGATGACGCCACCTGTCGTCAGCTCGCCGGGGTTCTGGTCGGCGAAGCCCCGACCTCGGCACTGGCGACGGACCTGTCCGAGCGCTCGGGCGGGAACCCGTTCTTCCTCCACGAGCTGGCTCGACGCGTCCGCGAGACCGGCCAACTCGATCGTGCCCCGGAGAACGTACGCCAGGCGCTCGCGGCGCGTATCGATCGAGCCGGCAACGCCGCACGTCTGGTGCTGCAGGTGATCTCCGTCCTCGGAGGTCCGGCTCGCCTCGACATGTTGGCCCACGTTGCGGAACTCCCCGAGTCCTTCGTTGGAGATGCGCTCGCAGAGCTCCGCCGTCGACAGCTCACCGCCAGCGCTCACGGGCGACCCAGCGAGCACGCCGTCTCCCACCCGCTCGTCGCCGAGGTCGCAGCTCGCCAGGTGCCATCCACGCGATGCCTCGCGATCCACGACCGCGCGGCGGAGTGGCTGCAGTCGACGCCGGATGCACACCTCCTCGAGATTCTCGAGCAGACCGTGTTCCACGCGACCAAGGCGTCCCAGCTCGCCGGCGAGCTGAGCTCGCCGGATCGAGAACGGCTGGCACAGCGCAGTGCACGCGTGACACTCGCACTCGGCCGGCGACTCGAGCCGCTCGAGTCTCGCAAGAGCCACGAGATGCTGACGGCTGCGCTGGCCGGTCTCGACCCGTCCAGCGTCGAATGGGCTCGCGCCGCCGTGATCGCAGGTCGGGTGGCCGGCGACCTCTCCCAGCTCGACGACGCCGAGCGCTACCTCACCGACGCGATCCGGGTGCTCTCGCAGCTCGGCAACCGCCGGAGTGAATCGATCGCCCGCGTCGGTCTGGGCCACGTTCGCCGGCTCCGCGGAGACGACGGCGTCGGCGACGAGATCGAGCGCGCGGTCGCTCTGGTCGAGCGGGATCCCGGAAGCGAGTTGGCGCTCGCGGTGTCATGGCAGACGGCACATCTCGCCGTCATCGGACGTGCGGCCGAGGCGCTGGAGGTCGTCGACCGATGGCGGGCGGTCGTCGACGATTTCGCCGCTCCCGAGATGTGGGCGCGCTTCCATCACGCAGAAGCATTGGCCCGCATCGAGCTCGGCGAAGTCGACGGACTCGTCGATCTGCGCCGGCTCCTCGAACGGTGCCTCGACCAGGGTCTCACTCGCCAGGCGACGTCGGTGTTCAACAACCTCGGGAACAACACCTGGTTCTACGACGGCCCGCGCGACGCGATCCCGATCCTCGAGCGAGCACTGGAGTTCGCCGCCCGCCGTTCGTACGAGTTCGTCCATGCGTTCACGACGAACACGTTGCTCGAGGTGCTGTACGACGCTGGTGAGTGGGACCGCTCACTCGAGGTCGCCGAACGCCTCTCGCACGAGCGCGACCATCGCCTCGCCACCGTCGACTCTCCGGAGTTGATCGCCGGACAGATCCACCTGTGGCGCGGTGATCGGTCCCGGGCTCGATCACTGCTCACGTTGGCGAACGCCGACGAGGCCCGCGCGATCGGCGATCTGCAGTACGTCGCACCATGGCTCGTCGGCGCCGCGATGGGAAGATTCGACGACGGCGACCACGGCACCGCGCTCGATCTGATCGACGAGATGCGCGAGATCACCTCGGACAACCCGCGGTGGCGATGCTCCGAGCTGCAGAATGCGGTCAGGATCCTCGTCGCGCTCGACGAGATCGACCTCGCGGAGCGTCTCGTCCCCGCTGAGCCGCTGCGGATGACCCGCTCAGAGCTCGTCCGGCGCACGTCCGCGGCTCTCGTCTCCGGCGCCCGAGGGGACTCCCATCACGCAGCAGCGAGCTTTCGGGCACTCGCCGACGACTGGGAGCGCTTCGGCAACCCGCTGGAGGCATCACTCGCCCTGCGCGGCCACGCTCGGGCGGTGCGCCTGCTCGGTGACGAGGATCTCGCTCGATCGTGTGACGAGCGGGCGCGCCGCGGCCTCGTCGACCTGGGCATCACGAGCGAGTGGCACGCGCCTGAGATCGGACGGTGACGGAACGTCGGACCGAGAGCCATCCGGTCCGACGGCGATCGATCTCGTGAGTCTCCGCGTCCCCCGCGACGCCGACCCGCAGCGATCGACGTCGCCGTCAGACCGTGCGGGTCGCCAGCACGAGGAACTCGGCGGAGTCGACGGTCGGTGGGTCGTCGCCGTACGCACCGGGTTCGACGCTGCTGATCGAGCCGACCTCGAGGCCGTTCGCCCGGCACAGCAAGCGGAGTTCGCGCGGCGTGTAGCAGCCGGTCCAGAGGTCGACCGCGAGCGGTTCACCCGACTCGTTCCGGACCTCGCTCCGTTCGTGGTTCACACCGAGATCGGGGTCGAACGTGGCGGAGCCGTCGTCGACCTGCCAGTGCTTGACCACGAAGTACGACGAGAAGGCGCTGAGCGCGAGTCGGCCTCCCGGCCGCAACGCGTGAGACATCCCTGTCACGACCGTCTCGTCGTCGCCGGCTGCGGTCATGAGTCCGAACGCGCCCTGACACAGGCAGATCACCGCGTCGAACTCAGCCTCGAACGGCAACGACCGAGCATCGAGCCGCTCGAACGAGCAACGCCCGGGACCGCCGGGCGCGTGCTCGCTCGCCAGCTCGACGAATCGTTCGCTGATGTCGATGCCGTGCACATCGACTCCCCGGCGAGCGAGTTCGTGCGCGTGTCGACCCGGCCCACATCCGACGTCGAGGACTCGCATACCCGGCTCGAGCCCCAGCGAGTCGACCAGGTGGTCGACCTCCTGGCGAGTGCCTTTCGTGAACGAGTAGCGCAGGTACGCCTCGCCCATGTGAGAGGCGAGCGGCTCGAACCAGTGGTCGGTCACGAGACCGCTACTTGGCGGCGGCCCACGTGTCGCCCCACGACACGTTCACCTCGAGCGGTACGTCGAGTTCGGCGGCCGAGCGCATCAGCTCGACGACCTCGACCCCGATCGTGTCCTTCTCGTGGGGCGGCACCTCGAGGATGACCTCGTCGTGTACCTGGAGGATCAACCGGCTGTCGGCGCCCGCGTCGTTCAGCGCCCGATCGATGCGCACGAGTGCGACCTTGAAGATGTCGGCGGCGAGGCCCTGGATCCCGGCGTTCATCGCCTGCCGCTCCCCCGCCTGCCGCACCCGGAAGTTCGAGTTGAGCAACTCGGGAATGGGCCGCCGTCGACCGAACAGCGTCTCGGTGTAGCCGCGCTCGCGAGCCTCGACGACCGTGTCGTCCATGTACTGCTTCACGTTGGGGAACGCTGCGAAGTACGCGTCGAGGATGACGGCCGCCTCGTCGGTCGGGATGTTGAGCCGCTGACCGAGGCCGTACGCCTCCATGCCGTACGCGAGGCCGTAGGACACCATCTTCGCCTTCGAGCGCTGATCGATGGTGACGGCGTCGGGCTCGACCGAGAACACCCGCGATGCGGTGGCGTTGTGGATGTCCTGGCCGCTCGTGAAGGCCTCGATGAGTCCTGGGTCGGCGGCGAGGTGGGCGATGCAGCGCAGCTCGATCTGGTTGTAGTCGGCGACGAGGAGCTCGCATCCGTCGGCCGGCACGAACGCGCGCCGGAACAGCCGACCCTCCTCGGAGCGGACCGGGATGTTGTGCAGGTTCGGTTGGTCCGACGAGAGCCGGCCGGTGCGCGCCACGGTCTGGTTGAAGGTGGCGTGGATGCGCCCGTCGGGTGCGACCTCGTTGAGGAGACCGGTGCCGTACGTGCCGCGCAACTTCTCGACCTCACGGTGGCGCCGCAGCGGGATGAGGAACTCGGGCCACTCGGGTTCGAGCTTCTCGAGCGTGGCGGCGTCGGTGGACGGGCCGGTCTTGGTCTTCTTGATCGGCGTGAGACCGCGATCGTCGTAGAGGAGTTCGCGCAGCTGCTTGGGCGAGTTGAGGTTGAGGTCGTCCCGGCCGGCGACCTCTCTCAGCTCCGCCACGAGGCCTTCCACCTCGTCGGTGAGCTTCTGGTTGAGGCCTTCGAGCTCGGCGACGTCGACCCCGACGCCGACGTGCTCCATCTTCGCGAGCACCATCACCAACGGGTTCTCGATGTCGGCGTACAACTCGGCCATTCCCTGCGCGTCGAGGCTGGCGCGGATGGGGTCGACGAGGTGGTGCACCGCCAGCGCTTCACGACCGGCGAGCTCAGCGGGCGTCAGCGCCGTGCCGTCGAGATCGAGTTGTCCCGACGCCGCGGCGTCGTCGGAGGGACGGGCGAAGCGCGTGTACTTCTCGATGAGGTCGCCGAGCTCGTAGCGGGCCTCGGCCGGGTCGATGAGATAGGCGGCGATCGCGGTGTCGAGCGTGAGGCCGTCGAGCGACACGCCGTGTCCGAGCAACGACCGCATCAACGCCTTCACATCGTGGCCACGAACGTCGAAGTGACCGGCGAGCGCCGCGACGACCGTGCCGTCGGCGAGCAGTGACGCCGGAATCCACGCGACCTCGGCCGACTCACCGGCGGACACCACGGCGACGCCGGCGAGTTCGGAGCGTCCGGGCTCGCCGTCCCACGACGCACCCACGTCGAGGGCGTCGAGGCCGGCGAGCAGCTCGGCGGCAGCGGGTGCGGTCGCGATCTCGCTGAGTTCGGCGACGATCTCCTGCTGTTCCTCGATGGGACCGAGATCGACCTCGGTCCCCATCGCCGAGATCGCCGCGGTGATCCGACCCGCCAGTGCGCGGAACTCGAGGAAGTCGAACAGCCGCTTCATCTCGTCGCCGTCGGGCTTCGGCGTGAGATCGTCGAGGTCGACGTCGTCGAGCGGAGCGTCGTGACGCAGCTCCATGAGCTCGAGGTTCTTGCGCACGCGGTCCTCGTTCTCGCCGAGGTTGGTGCGGAGCTTCGGCGTCTGTTCGTCGACGTGGTCGAAGATTCCGTCGATGCCCCCGTAGTTGTTGATGAGCTTGGCGGCGGTCTTCTCCCCCACCCCGGGCACGCCGGGCAGGTTGTCGCTGTTGTCGCCGCGCAGCGCTGCGTACTGCACGTACAGCTCGGGACGCACGCCGGTCTTCTCCTCGATGCCCGCTTCGTCGTACAGGGAGTAGTCACTGACGCCGCGCTTGTTGTAGAGCACGCGGACCCCGCGCTCGTCGCTGACGAGCTGATAGCTGTCGCGGTCGCCGGTCACGATGATCACGTCGTGGCCCCGCTCGACCATGGCGTCGACGGCGGTGGCGATGAGGTCGTCGGCCTCCCAGCCCGCGCGATCGACCGTCGCGATGCCACACGCGTCGAGCACCTCGCGCACGAGACCCATCTGCTGCCGGAGGATGTCGGGCGCCTCGGATCGTTGCGCTTTGTACTCGGGGTCGGCCTCGTGCCGGAAGGTGGGTTCGGGACGGTCGAAGGCGACGAGGATCCCCTCGGGCTTCTGCTCGTCGAGCACGTAGGCGAGCATCGACGTGAACCCGAACACGGCGTTGGTGACCTGGCCGCTGGCGGTGGCCATGTCGGTGGGCAGCGCGAAGAACGCTCGATACGTGAGCGAGTTCCCGTCGACGAGGAGGTGCGTTCCCATCGTGATCGCTTCCGGGTCAGTCGGTGGGCGGTCGCAGCGAGCCGTCGAGGATGCGGTCGGCGACGTCGCGCATGCGTGTGCGTTCGCTCATCGCGGTCTTCTGGATGAAGTTGAAGGCGTCGCCCTCGCTCATCGACAGCTCGTCCTGGAGCAGGCCCTTGGCCCGGTCGATCACCTTGCGTGCCTCGAGCTGCTCGCCGAGGGCGTCGACGTCGCCGGTGAGCGACTTCAGCTCCCGGAATCGACCCATGGCCACCTCGATCGCCGGGACGAGGTCGCTCTTCTGGAACGGCTTCACGAGGAAGGCGAGCGCACCGGCGTCGCGGGCCTCCTCGACCACCTCGCGCTGGCTGAACGCAGTGAGCATCAGCACACCGCACAGCCGCTCGGCATTGATGGTGCGGGCCGCCTCGAGGCCGTCGGCACCGGGCATCTTGATGTCGAGGATGGCGAGGTCGGGCTCGTGCTCGCGCACCAGGTCGACGACGACATCGCCGCGTCCGGTCTCGGCCACGACGTCATACCCCTCCTCTTCGAGGGTCTCACGGAGATCCATCCGGATGATCGCCTCGTCTTCGGCGATCACGACGCGCAGGGCCATCGCCCCGTTCTACCGCGTTTTCCCCGCGACCCCGTGGTCTCGCGCCACGGGGCCCGTCGCTCGACCTCAGCCGCCGGCCGGGCCGCTCGAAGAGAGGCGAGCGAGCAGCTCGTCCTGGCGCTGCTCGAGGGTCTCGATCTCGACGACGACCCGCTCGCGGTGGCGTCGCATGGCATCGACATGACCGCGGGCCTGACGCGCATCTCGTACGGCGGCCGACGTCTCGGCCACCATGGCGCGTAGTTCCTGATCGTCGGCGTCGTCATCGAGGTGCCGCAGCTGCTCGTCGATCACGGCCAGCTCGGACCGCAGCGTGCGAAGCCGACCCGCTGTCTTCGACAGACGCCGTTCCACGAGCCATGAGGCCACGTGCCGAGTGTACGAGCGCGGCGCAGGTGGACCGATGTCTCCGATCGCCGCCACGAATTCGACGTATCTGGGAGAGTGGCCGGACCTCTGGAGGGGCATGAGCCTCACCGCCGCCGGCTTCGACGACCTCGGCCTCGACCGCGAGTCGAGCGTCCTCGATCGCGAGCCGCCACTCGCCCCCGTCACCCCACTGCATCGGGATCGGATCGCCACCGTCTGGGGGGAACCCGACCCTCGGGACCGCGCGCCCGAGTTCTCCTGGTCGGACGACCGGACCGGGGACCACACCTCCGACGTCGACGACGTGGACGACGCAGACCGGTGGGACGACGGGCACGACCGCTGGGACGGCGACGAGTGGGATGACGACGGCGACTGGGACGACGCCGGGGATGAGTGGAGCGATGAGGACGACGACAGCGGCGGAGACGACGATGAGGTCGATGAGTGGGAGGACGACGTCGTGTGGTTGGGCGAGGACGACGACGGCGAGTCCGTCGTGGCCGGACGAGGCGGGGCGCTCGTCGCAGCCCTCTCGACTCGGACCGGGATCATCTCGGGCGTCGGTGCGCTGCTGGTGACGAGTCTGCTCGTCCTCGGCCCCGTCAGCCCGTGGAACGGAGGTGCCGACGCGGTCGGCGACGACCCGGCGCCCTCGTCGGTCCGATCCGGCCCGGAGCGACGAGGGGGTCGCGTCGACCCGACGGTGAGCGTCGCCGAGCCCACGTCGGTCGCCGACGAGTCGGGCGACCCGGCGACCACGACGGCGACGACGGCGACCGACGAGTCGACCCCCACCACCGCGCCGGGGGCCGACGCACCGTCGAGCGCGTCCGACGGATCGAACGCCGCCACCTCGGCGTCGGGCGGTCCGATCGACGGTCGCCCGGCCCCCGTGCAGGCGGTGTTCGCCCCGGGGCTGATCACCCTGTCGGGTGCGCTCCCGAGCGAGGAAGCCGCCGACCATCTCGAGGCGCTCGCTCGGGCGAACAGCACGTCGCCGGGCGCACTCGTCTCGCGTTTCCTCACGATCGATCCGTCGCTGCCGACCGACATCGACGTCCGGGTGATCGAACTCGACTCGGTCAGGTTCGGAGCCGGCTCCGACGTCGTGTCGGCTGACCACGCGGCGCAGCTCGATCGGGTCGCCGTCGTGCTCGATGCCCTCCCGCAGGTCGACGTGCTCGTGATCGGCCACAGCGATCAGCGCGGCGACGAAGCGGCCAACTACCGCCTCTCGGTCGAACGGGCCCAGAGCGTCGTCGACCATCTGGTGGCGCGCGGCGTCGAACCGTCCCGACTCTCCGCTCGGGCCGTGGGCGAGGCCGATCTCCTGTCGCTCGACGACGACGAGGCGGCTCTCGCGCTCAACCGCCGCACGGAATTCGTGTTCTCCGGCATCTTCTCCGAGACCGGGAGCGGGGGACGCTGACGGCCGGTCGACGTGGGCTCGACCAGGTCCGCCGGGGAACGATCGAGACCGACCACGTCGAGTAGCGACACGACCAGTGACGATTAGATCACCTGAAGTAGTAGTGCTTCACTCTCGGTGAGAATCCTTCTACGATGCGACCAGCCGGGGTCTCCGGCGGGCGCACGGCGATCCGACAGGTCGCCGCTACACGGGGAGGAACCATGGCCGACGACACCGGGCCTGACGAGGTCGACACCGACGATCACGACGTCGACGACGAGTTGGAGGACGCCGAGGCCGATCTCGACGAGGAGATCGACGATGACGACCTCGACGCGCCGGACACCGACCACGAAGGTGATGACGGCCTCGAACCCATCGCACTGATCGCCCGCGTGGCGCTGGTGGCGCTCCTCCTGACGGGGATCGGGGCCGCCGCCTTCGTGCTCCTCAGCGACGACGACGACGGGAATCGCACGCAGTTCGCGTCGAGCCCGATCGAGGACACCGACGAGACGAGCGCCGAGACGAGTGAGGACGCGGGTTCGACCACCGACGACGGTGACTCGACGTCGTCCGCTGAGTCCGACGCGACCGACGCCGACGAGGCGGAGGCCGACGCCACGGGTGACGACACCGCTCCCGACGCAGACGCAGACGCAGACGCAGACGGTACCGACACGGCGACGGGCTCGACCGACGTCGACGACGCCGCATCGGCCGCCGAGACGGCCGACCGCGACACCGACTCGGGCGCGACCGACGACGCCGCGGAGGGCGACGATGCGGTCACCAGCGAGGCCGTGACGACCGATGATGCTGCGGCGGGAGACGACGCGACGACCGACGACGCAGACACCGCCACCGGCGACGACGCCGGTTCGACCGAGGACGACACGGCCGACGCCGGCGCCTCCGGGTCGAGTGGCGTACCCGCCGCCGTCGACACCGACTCCCCCCGCCCCACGACCGCCGAGGTGAGTTTCGAGACGCTGCCGGACGGACAGCCGGTGCCGGTGCTCGCGATGTTCGACGACGACCGCATCGTGCTCGAAGGAACGGTGCCCAGTGAGGAAGCGGCAGCGTTCCTCCGCGACCTCGCACTGATCAACAGCCAGTTCCCCGACATCCCCATCGAGGATCGGCTCGTGATCAACCCCGAGGTCCCGGCGACCGTCGGCGTGCGCGTCCTCGAGCTCAACTCGCCCCGTTTCCCGACGTCGTCCTCCGACGTCACGCCCGAGCACGCCGCCCAACTCGACCGGCTCGTCCCGGTCCTGCGGGCTCTGCCGAACGTCCACACGTTGGTCGTCGGACACGCCGACCAGCGGGGTGACCCCGCGGCCAACTACGTCCTCTCGACCGACCGGGCGCAGAGCGTCGTCGACTACCTCGTGTTCAAGGGCGTCGAACCGGAACGGCTCTCGGCGCGGGCGGTCGGCGAGAACGACCTCCTGTCGATGGCCGAGGATCTGGACGCGCTGGCGCTCAACCGGCGCACCGAGTTCATCCTCACCGGACTCCTGCTCGGCATGTGACCGGGCGGGCGTTCGGACGGGTCGTCGGCCGCTGAACGACGTGCCCCGGGTCGGACTCGAACCGACACTGGGCGGATTTTGAGGCCGCTGCCTCTGCCAATTGGGCTACCGGGGCGTGGCGCCGGAATCTATCGGCGTCGGCCCCCGTGGCTCGCCCGGTTACCCATCGGTAAAGGGCTCATCGCGGGTCTCAGGGTCTATGTTTCCCCCGTGCTCGCCTTCACCTTCCCCGGACAGGGGTCTCAACGACCGGGGATGGGCCGACCCTGGGCCGAACACGAGAGTTGGGAACTCGTCGACGAGGCGTCCGAGGTGGCGGGCCGCGACGTGGGCGCCCTCCTGTGCGACGCCGACGCCGACGAGCTCCGCGACACCCGGAACGCACAGCTCACCACGTTCGTGTCGAGCCTGATGGTCCTCGACGCCGTCCAGCGCCTCGGCATCGACGCCAACTTCGCGGCCGGCCACAGCCTCGGCGAGTACACCGCTCTGGCCGCGACGTTGGCGTCGATGCCGAGGCGCTGGACGGCGTCGAGGACCATCAGGCTCGACACGAACGTGGTGAGCTGTGCGTTCCGGGTGTCGCGGAGCTCGTCGGCGTCGGCGT
>JBCDAK010000012.1:0-42165 GCA_039185545.1 Actinomycetota bacterium | reverse complement strand
GCGGTGACGACGAGGAGAGCGCGACGCATCGGCGCAGTGTGGCAGCCGGTCGTGACGTCGACGAAGCGCTTGACGATGCTCGGTTCGGTCTGTACTGTCGGGACCGGTTAATTAACCATGTCCGACACCACACGATGATCGCCTCTGCCCCACTCCCATCGCCAGCCCTCGACGACGAGCGGCTCGACGAGACGTTCGCGGCGCTCGCCAACTCGACACGCCGGGCCATCCTCGGTCGCCTCGCTCACGGCGAAGCGACGGTCAACGAACTGGCGGAACCGTTCGCGATGACGCTGCCCGCGATCTCGAAGCACCTCAAGGTGCTCGAGAGCGCCGGGCTGATCGAGCGGGGTCGACGTGCACAGTTCCGCCCGTGCACGCTCGATCCCGAGCCGCTCGAAGCGGTCGCTTCGTGGACCGATCAGTACCGCCACATCTGGGAGGACCGGTTCGACCGCCTCGACCGGCACCTCGACCACCTCCGGTCCGGGAACGGCGTCCCGACAGTGGGGCATCGCGACGAACAGCGCTCTGACGAACCGCCATCCGACGAACCGCCATCCGACCAACCGCTTTCCCACCGCAGGAGCACACCATGACCGACCACGACACCAGCAGCACTCCGGCCACGCAGTCGGTCGTCCTCGAGCGCGAGTTCGACGCGCCCATCGAGAGTGTGTGGACCATGTGGGCCGACGCCGACCACTTCGCCGCCTGGTACGGACCGCAGGGCGCGTCGATCCCGCTGGCGGAGATGGACACCCGGGTCGGCGGCCGACGCCGGATCTGCATGGAGATGACCACACCCGACGGAGCGATGCAGATGTGGTTCGTCGGCGAGTTCCTCACCGTCGAGGCACCGACACTGCTCGTGTACACCGAGTCGATGGCCGACCCCGAGGGCAACGTGCTCGACCCGGCAGCGGCGGGCATGCCCGCCGACCACCCAGCGGTCACCGAGGTCCGCGTCGAGCTGACCGACCTCGGCGGACGGACGGCGCTGACCCTCACCCATGCAGGTGTTCCGGCCGACTCGCCCGGAGCGATGGGCTGGACCATGGCGCTCGACAAGCTCTCGTCGTTCCTGGCCGGCTGAGTCCAGGGCCCTCGTTCGGATCGGACGGGGTCAGGTCAGGGTTCGGACCAGCAGCGCCGTGGCAGCGAATGCGGAGAGTCCCAACACGGCAGGCCGCACGGCCGGTCCGGTGAGCATCTCGCGGAAGTACCGGGCGACCAGGAGCCCGACGAACACGGCCGGCATCAGCGAGCCGGCCAACTGGAGCTGCCGCGATCCGATCTCGCCGCCGACGGCGAGGGCGATCGCCGACAGCACCGATCCGACCGAGAAGATCGTCGACACCGTCGCCCTCATCACGACCGGGTCGGCGTGCTGATAGACGAGCGCGATCGGCGGGCCGCCCACGCCGACCGCCGTCCCGGTGAACCCCGATCCGAATCCGGCGATCGCCAACGCCGCCGAGGTCGGGTGGAACCGGGGCGTCGTCAGTGACGCAGCGACACCGGCGAGCACGGTGACTCCCACGAGGATCGCCAGCGTCTGGTCCGAGATGATCGCCAGCACCGCGACGCCCAGCACCATCCCGGGCACACGACCGGCGAGCGTCGCGATCGCATCACCCCGATCGACGTCGCGCCGCTCGATCACGGCGACCGACAGCGACAGCGGGATGACGGCGAGGATCGTCGCCCCCGGGATGAAGTCCGGGTCCGCGAGCACGAGGACCGGCGACGAGAGGATGCCCACGCCCACACCGGTGGTCGCCTGCATCACCGAACCCGCGAACACGACCGCCAGGCAGGCGGCGAACGTGGCGACGGGCAGTCCGAGGACCTCGGGCAACCGTCAGCGGTCCTTCAGCCGCTTCGGGTCGGAGGTCGCCGGGTCGTCGGGCCAGCGGTGCTTCGGATAGCGGCCCGCCATGTCCTTGCGCACCTCACTCCACGAACCCGACCAGAACCCCGGGAGGTCGGTGGTGACCTGGATCGGTCGGTCTGCGGGTGACAGCAACTCGAGTCGTACGGGCCGGCCACCGGCCGTCGGGTGGTCCGTCACGCCGAACAGATCCTGCACCCGCACTGCCGCGGTGGGGATCTCCTCCGAATAGTCGATCGGCACCGAGCGCCCGGTCGGAAGACCGAGGTGCGCCGGCGCGAGCTCGTCGAGGCGAGATCCTTCCGGCCACGGCAGTTGGCTGCGGAGCACCATCGCCACGTCGAGCGACTCGAGGTCGCGCCGACCGGTCGCGCCCGGTAGATAGGGGGCGAGCCACGCGTCCACCGACTCGACGAGGGCCTCGACCGACCAGTCGGGCCATGGGTCGCCGACCGTGCGGTGGAGGAACTCGACACGACGACGCAACGAGATCGAGCCGCCGTCCCAACCGAGCACAGCGAGGCCGGTGTCCCGAACCCGTCGCATCAGTGCGGCGGTCGTGTCGTCACCGGTCGTCGCCGGACGCATTCGTTCGCCGAGCCGGATCGCGCCCAGTCTCCGCTCGACCGACTCGACGAGGTCGTCTCGGCCGCTGTCCCACTCGAGGCGGACGGTCTCGCGCATCACCGCGCCCAGCTGATCGATCACCACGTCGGCGTCGACCGCCGCACCGAGCCGGATCCGGGCGCCCGACTTCTTGCCGTCGAGGTCGGCGGCGACGACGAAGTGCTGCTCGGCCAGCGGATCGTCGGGACGTACCCAGGCCCCCGACCCGGCGCGGGTGGTGAACTGTCCCGGGCGTCGCATTCCGGCGAGCCGATCGGGGAACCCGTGGAGGAGGACCTCGCCGGCACGATCGGCGTCGACGAGGGCCACGTCCGGATCGATGCCGATGCGCTTCGCGAGATCGCGGGCGCGACGTCGCACACCGTCGACCGCACGCCGGTCGGCCGCATCGTGGCCCGCCGCTCCGGTGACCACCCCGACCCGCAGCGCGAGATCGGAGGGCAGGTCGTCGGGCCGACCGCGGAACACGTCGCGTTCGTCGACCAGCGTGGCGACGACGCACGCCAGCATCGATGGGTCGGCGACGATCATCCGTGCGAGCCGGGGATGCACGGGCAGGCGGAGCATCGACCGTCCGACGTCGGTGATCGCACCGTCGTCGTCGATCGCGCCGAGATCGGTCAGGAGTTCGGCCGCCGAATCGATCGACGCACGAGGCGGTTCGTCGAGAAAGCTCAGCCCGTCCAGCCCGGACCCCCACTGCGCGAGGTCGAGGACGAGGCCGGCGAGGTCGGCCTGGAGGATCTCGGGTGTTCGATGCCGGGAGCGCGTGCCGTGCTCGATCTGGCTCCACAAGCGATACGCCGCGCCGGCGGCGACTCGTCCCGCTCGGCCGGCACGTTGTTCGGCCGACGCCCGGCTGGTCGACACCGTCGTCAGTCGGGTCATGCCGGTCCGCGGATCGAAGCGGGGTTCGCGTGCGAGACCGGAGTCGACCACGATCCGCACGCCGTCGACCGTGAGCGAGGTTTCGGCGATGTCGGTCGACAACACGACACGCCGACGACCGCTCGGTGATGGCCGCAGAGCGAGATCCTGCTCGTGTTGCGAGAGGGCGCCGGCGAGCGGGTACACGTCGATCGTCGGGCCGACCGCGGCCGAGAGCGCCGACTCGGTGCGGCGGATCTCGCCGATGCCGGGGAGGAACACGAGGACGTCGCCCTCGTGGTCGCCGAGCGCTCGGAGGACCGCCGCCGTGATCTCGTCGATGGTCGGCCCGGACGCGCCGCCCGCGATCCGAGGACCAGGTCGACTTGGTCGTCCGCCGCGTGCGCGGCCCCCACCCGATCGACCTCCTCGTCCACCTCGTCCGCCGGTCGACGAGGCTGCCGGCATCCACACCACGTCGACGTCGAACATCCGGCCCTCGCTCTCGATCAACGGGGCGTCGCCGAGGACGCGCACCAGTCCCTCGGTGTCGGGCGTGGCCGACATGGCGAGGAGGCGGAGGTCGGGCCGGATCGAGTCGGCGACATCGAGTGCGAGAGCGAGGCCGAGGTCGGTCGGCAGGTTGCGTTCGTGGACCTCGTCGAAGAGCACGGCACCGACGCCCGGCAGCTCGGGGTCGGACTGGAGGCGGCGGGTCAGGATCCCCTCGGTCACGACCTCGATCCGGCAGGTCGGTCCGATGCGGCGCTCGTCGCGCGTCTGGTAGCCGATCACGTCACCGAGTGAGGTTCCGGTGAGGTCGGACATCCGCTGGGCGGCTGCGCGGGTGGCGAGGCGTCTCGGCTCGAGAACGAGGATGCGTCGGTCGCCGATCCAGTCGGTGTCGAGCAGCGCGAGTGGGACGATCGTCGTCTTTCCGGCGCCCGGCGGAGCGACGAGGACGGCACGTCGATGCTCGGCGAGCGCGGTGCGCAGCGACGGCAGGGCCTCGGTGACCGGAAGGTCGGGGAGGTCGGCGAGATCGGGCAGGTCGGGGCGCCCGGGTACTCCCGGCCCGGACGGTGAATCGCCGGGTGTCAGGGCGGCGTCCTCAGCCGGCGGCCGGAGAACCGCGGAACGGACCGGGATCGCCGGGCAGCGGCAGCTCCGGCGACGACCAGTGGGTGACGGCCGCGATCGACTCGCCGACTCGCTCCCACGCCTCCGGGTCCCAGCCCTGCGCCTTGGCGGCGACGACCCCGTCGACGCGGGTGAACACGAACGCCGGGAGTTCGTCGAGACCGAACGCCTTCACCGCGCTGCGCTCGGGATCGCAGAACACCATGAACTGCTCGGTGAGCGGTCCGAGGAACTGCGCGGCGTCGGGTGCGCCGGCGGTGACCATGAGGTTGATGCGGCAGTGTGAGCCGCGGAACTCCTCGAGGATGCGGGTCGCCGTGCGGAGAATCCACGAACTCTCGTTGGTGTACGGATCGAGCACGACCGAGGCGAGATGGAACGTGGTGAGCCATTCCATGATCGGTCGGGTGGTGCCGAGCGCACCGTCGACGAGCGGGGTCAGGTGGAGATCGGTCGGCAGCATCAGCTCGGTGTCGGCCACGGAGCGAGCGTACCGATCGGGGTGGGTCCGGAGCACCAACCGGCGTCCGGCCCGATCGTGGGATACGTTCCGAAGGTGCATCCGATCGAGCACCTGAGGTACGTGGCGAGAGCGCACGGCGTCGATCCCGTCGCGCTGGTCGAAGAGACCGCGCACGCACTCGGGTCGCTGCACTTCGATCCGGCGGGGCTCGTCGTGGCGTGCCGTCGGATCGTCGAGCGCCATCCGTTCGCCGGACCGCTCTGGTGGCTGTGCTCGCGCATCGTCACCGCCGCCGAGCCGTTCGACGCGGTGTGGGAGGTGGCGTCCGAGATGCGGTCCGACCCCACGGCCAAGGAGTTGGCGGCGGCGCTGCCCGACGACGCCGACCTCGTCACGATCGGTGACCCGCTGTCGCTCGTTCCGGGCTTGGCGAGGCGCGGCGACGTCCGGGTGTTGGCGCTCGACGTCGATCACTCGGCCACCTCCTTCGTCCGTCGGCTCGAGCGTCACGACGTCGACTACGAGCCGGTCGACGCCGGACTCGCCGGTGCCGCAGCGCGCACGGCCGACGTGGTGCTCGTCGAGCCGATGGCCGCCGACGCCGAACGACTCCTCGTGCCGAGCGGAACGTCGACCATCGCGGCGGCGGGAGCGGCGGCCCGGACCCCCGTCTGGGCGGTGCTCGGGGTCGGTCGGCGGTTGCCGTCGGTGTACGTCGACACGATGATCGAGCGCCGCGCCGAGATGCTCGACGAGCTCGACGAGTGGACCGCCGAGGTCGAGGTGATCCCGACGTCGCTCGTCACGCACGTGCTCGGCCCCCACGGCCTGATGCCGGCGGGTCCGCCGGCGTTCCAGCCCGAGTGCTCGGTCGCCGGCGAACTCCTCCGCACCAGCCCCATGTGACCCGGTGTCCGGATCTGGCCCGGGCGCACGAGGACACTGTCCGGATCTGGCCCGGGCGAAAGCGGACAGCGGACCGATGTTCCGTCGAGCCCTGGGGTCGACGGAACATCACTCGTGCAGGCGACGAGCTCCACGCGATCCGAGACCGAAGCGGCGGTCGAGGTGAGCCACTCAGATGTCGCGGCGGCGGGGTTCGTGGCCGAGGATCTCGGTGATGATCTCCTGGGCCTCGGCCTGACGGTCCTCGGTCACGAAGATCCGCGCCATCGGCTCGCTGGCCGACATCAGCGGGTTGAGGCCGTAGTCCTCGGTCACCACCGCGGGCACGCCCTCGGCATTGAGTTCGTCGCAGATCATCTGCGACTGCCAGGCCGGCACCCATCCGGCCTCGACGGTGCGGTCGGGGTTCGGTGGCTTGGGTTCGTCACGTCCCATCAGCCAGTCCCACCAGCGAGGCATCGACCCAGTGTGCCGCCGGCTCGGGCGAGCGCGTACGGTCGCGCCCATGGGAGACATGGTCGACTTTCCGAGCAACGGCATCGATGCGCGCGGCTACCTCGCTTCACCCGAGGGCGGGTCGGGCCCCGGCGTGATCGTGATCCAGGAGTGGTGGGGCCTCGACTCGGGCATCAAGGAGATGGCCGATCGCCTCGCCGCCGAGGGTTTCGTCGCTCTCGCGCCCGACCTCTACCACGGCGAACTCGCCGGTCACGACGAGATGGACAAAGCCGGCGAGCTGATGCAGTCGCTGCCGCCCGACCGCGCCGGACGCGACATGAGCGGTGCGGTCGACTTCCTCGCCGACCACGAGTCGGTCACGGGCGACGGCGTCGGCGTCATGGGATTCTGCATGGGCGGGCTCCTCACGTTCGTGCTCGCCACGCTGCGACCCGACCGGGTGAAAGCGGCGGTCCCGTTCTACGGGTTCCCGACCGGCGACGGTCAGCCCGACTACTCGCAGATCTCGGCGAAGATCCGTGGCCACATGGCCGGGATCGACGACTTCTTCCCGCCCGACGCAGCGAAGGAACTCGAGGCGACGCTGAAGGGGCTGGGCAAAGACGTCGAGATCACCGTCCACGAGAACGCCGGTCACGCTTTCATGGCGCCACACAACGCGCTCGGCACGCAGGACCAGGCTCTGTACGACCAGATCTGGCCCGGTGTCACCAGCTTCCTGCACGACACCCTCGGCTGACCCCTCCCACCACGAGCTGACCCGATGAACGATCGATTCGACGCGGTCGTGTTCGACGCGGGCGGGGTGCTGGTGCTGCCCGACCCGACCGTGCTGGGTCCGCTCCTCGTGTACTACGGCGGTGATCCGTCGACCGAGGCTCATCGACGCGCCCACTACGCGGGGATGAAGGCCAAGGCCGACGCCGACTCGGCCGAAGGGTCGTGGGAGGTCTACGACACGGCGTACGTCGCGGCCGTCGGAGTTCCCGACATCGATGCCGCCGAGGCGGCACACGTCCTCAACCGGAGCCGGTTCCACCACACGTGGCGCTGGCCGATCCCCGAGAGCCGCGACGCGCTCGCTCGACTCGCCGAGGCCGGCGTCCCGATGGGCGTCGTCTCGAACGCGAGTGGCCAGATCGAGTCGATGCTGGCGCGACACACGTGCCAGGTCGGACCGGGTCCGCACGTCGAGATGCGCGTGATCGTCGACAGCGACGTCGTCGGCGTTGCCAAGCCCGACCCGCGGATCTTCGACTTCGCGATCGAGCACTTCACCGAGTTCGACCGGTCCCGCATCGCGTACATCGGTGACTCGGTCACCATGGACGTGCGCGGGGCACAGGCGGCCGGCCTGCATCCGATTCTCGTCGACCCGTACGACGACCACCTCGGCGCCGACTTCGAGCGGATCACTTCACTCGGCGACCTCGCCGACGAACTGACGAGCTGACACGCCCGGAACGGCCGATCGGCCGAGCCGGCCGGCAATTCCCCCGGCGCGGTCACCACCGACGCGTACGGTCGCGGTCGTGACCCGGCCGACGATCACGACGTCCGACGCGCAGGCGACGTACCGCTACCTGCGGATCGGGATTCTCGCCGTCGTGGTGATGCTCGGCTGGGCCGTGTGGACCGAGCACCAGAACGCCGGCTGTTGGCAGACCTCGATCAGCGCGTACTACTACACGCCGGCTCGGGCGATCTTCGTCGGCGGGCTCATGGCCGTCGGGTTCGCGCTCATCGTCATCAAGGGTGCGACCCTCTGGGAAGACATCTTCCTCAACATCGCGGGGATGCTCGCCCCGGTCGTGGCCCTGGCACCCACGTCGGGCGCCGGGACCTGCTGGTCGATCGAGCCGGTTGCCTCGCCACGTGTTCCCCGAGACGCAGCCGACCCCGACGGGCCGTGGGTACTCGCCGAGTGGGTACGGGCGAACATCGAGAACAACATCGAGGCGCTGCTCGTCGTGGGGATCGCCGGGCTCGTGATCGCCGCCGGGATCGCCGTGATCACGAACCGGACGCCGACGGCGTTGGTCACGGTCGTCCCGCTCTCGACGGCGATCGGGCTGGCGGTGACGTTGTCGCTGCTCGCTCTCGGTTGGCTGGCGCTCCGGCAGTGGGACGACTTCGAGACCCAGGCGCACGGGATCGCGGCCGTCGCGTTCTTCGTGTTCCTCGCCGCGGCGGCAGTCGAGTCGATGCGAGACCGCTGGTCGAAGGGCGAGCGGACACTCGCGGTGGGCTACGGGCTGATCGCCGTCGCGATGGTGGCGACCTTCGCCGTGATCTACCCGATGCGGAACCGCTGGGACCACGCGATCCTCGTGCTCGAGGCGCTCGAGATCGTCTGGTTCGGCGTGTTCTGGGCGGTGCAGACCTGGGAGCGGTGGCGCGAGCCGGTCACGACGTCGCCGTCGCCGTCCACATCAGGATCCGCTTGAACGCGTAGAAGTACGGCGCGCGGTCGCCGACCGTGGCGCCGAGATGATCTCGGTACTCGTCGACGAACGGTTGATGGAGTTCGTCGGGCAGCACCCGGAAGAAGCGACGCAGGCTCGTCCCCGACACCCACTCGACCACGGCCGACGTCGACGCCATCACCTGGGGGTACACCTGCAGCCGCACGTGGGGGTCGACGCCACCGAGGTCGTGGAGCAGTTCGGCGTAGTCGGCGGGCGTCGACACGTTGGCGGCGACGGGATCGGGCGGCGGCTCGCCCTGCATGGCCGACAGGTACGGCTCGCGGTACGCCACGTCGACCATGCACGTGTGCGACGGATGATCGGCGTTGGCCGGGACCTGGACGGCGATCTGGCCGCCGGGACGGACTCCGCCGATCCACCGCGCGAGCACGGCGGCGTGGTCGGGGAGCCACTGCAGAGCGGCGTTCGAGAACACGAGGTCGACCGGCTCGACCGGCTCGGTCGAGTCGCCCGGATCATCGGGCCCACCGGGCCACTCCGAGATGTCGCCGGAGCGGAACTCGACGATCTCGTCCGTGTGCTCGGCCGCGCGTTCGAGCATCGCGGCGGACGAGTCGACGCCGACGCACCGCTGCACGCCGAGCCGCTGAGCCAACTGAGCCGTGAGCGTGCCGGTCCCGCACCCGAGATCGACCATGGTGCGGATCGCGCCCGCGTCGGGTGCGGCGACCGTCGTGTCGATCAGCGAGGCGAGGTCCCAGAACGGGCGAGCGCGAAGGTCGGAGAACGCCTCGTACGTCTGTGGGTTCCACTGGTCGGCCATGGAGCCGACCGTATCGACTCGTCCGCTACTTGTCTAGTACTTGTATTAGATTGGCCGTACGTGGATCTCGACCCCGCACACCGTGACGACCCTCTCGGCCACTCCGGTCGCCGTCCCCGCCCGAGTCGAGGTCGAGGTGACGTCGAGAGCGACGATTCCCTCGCGTCCGTCGGCGATGGGCCGGAAGCGGACTGTCGACCCGGTCACCTGGAGGTCGGTGCCGTGCTCGACCGCCTGTGTGTCGGCGTCGTCGCCGAGGAGTCGAGCCCAGGTGAGCGCGGCGGCTGCGGGGTCGTCGACGGCGACCGTGAGGGCCGTGATGGCCACCGCCGAGTCGGTCCGCTGGTCGCGCCAGTCGTGGCCCGCCCACGGCCAGTCGTCCCACACGTCGCTCTGGTCGACCGAGACGATGGCGCCGGGCAGGTCCTTCGGGTGGAAGTGGAGTCCTCGGATCCCGTCGGTCGCCGCTTCGAACACGATGCGCGTGCCCTGCTCGGCAGCACGACGCTCGACCCCGTCGAGGTCGTCGGTCTGGAAGATCGCCATGTAGCCGCAGTCTCCACCGCGTCGCTCGAGCAGTCGGCCGGCAGTGGTGCCGTCGGTGGTCGGGGAGACGATCTCGAACAGTTGGTCGCCCACGGGGAAGAGCCCGTTGTGGAGGCCGAACACGGCGACGCCGGGATCGCGGAAGCACAGAGCGACGCCGAGAGCCTCGACGAGTTCTTGCTCGGCGGCGGCGAGGTCGACGGCGGCGACGGCGATCTGACGGAGACGGAGCACGTCTCCACTGTGTCGCTTCGGGTCCGTCGACGGCCGATCGGGGGTCGAGGTCCGGCACGGTGGTTGCAGAGTAACGAGATCACTATATAGTGACTCAATCATGTTGGCTGAGAACGACGATCAGGTCTACCGAGCGCTCGGTCACCGCGACCGCCGTGCGATCCTGCGTCTGCTCGGCGACGGCACCCGCTCGGTGTCCGAGGTCGCCGAGTCGGTCGGCCTCGACCAGCCCATCGCCAGCCAGCAACTGCGCGTGCTGCGCGACGCTGGGCTCGTCAGCGTCGCGGTCGACGGGAACCGCCGCCTCTACTCGGCCGACTTCCAGCGGCTCGGCGAGGTCCGGGCTTTCTTCGACGCGTTCTGGAACTCGAGCCTCACCGCGCTCAAGGACCGGGCGGAGAGCGCGACGACCCCGAACGAGGAGCCGGCATGAAGATCGCCGAGGCCAGCATCGAGATCGCCGCCGACCGTCAGGCGGTGTTCGATCTCTGGGCGACCGAGGACGGGCTGTGCTCGTGGATGGCTGCGGAAGCGACGCTCGACGTCCGCCCGGGCGGCGCGTGGCGGTGGGTGCACGACAACGGCGCGGCGTCGTCGGGCGAATACGTCACGGTCGATCCGCCCGACGTCCTCGAGTTCACGTACGGCTGGGAGTCCGGCCCGATCACCGAGGTCACCCCCGGCTCGACGACCGTGAAGGTCACGTTCGAAGACGTCCCGGCCGGGACCCTGGTACGGGTCGAGCACACCGGGCTCACGGCGGCACTGGCCGAGCGCCACCTGGGCGGGTGGAACTACTTCCTTCCCCTGCTGGCCGAGGCCGCCGTGAGCGGCGCGGTGGGCGGAACCCGGCTCCCGCCCGATCCGACGAGCACGACAGGAGAACAGACATGAGCACCATCGGAACCCGCGACCCGGCCCACGACGCGTTCTGGGAGAACGCCGAGCCGTATCTGGCGTCCGGAACGCTGGTCGAGGGCACGATGATGGGACATCAGTGCCTCCGTTCGGCCGCGACCGACGGCTTCGTCGCGACGGTGCACCGAGCGTCCGGCGACCTGGTCGTGAAGCTGCCCAGGGAACGTGTCGACGCTCTCGTCGCCGACGGGACCGGTCAGCCGTTCGCGCCGGCCGGCAAGGTCTTCCGCGAGTGGGTCGCCGTGACCGACCCCGACGAAGATCGGTTCCGGTCATTGGTCGACGAGTCGATCGCGTTCGTCGACGGAGCGGCTCGATGACCGCCGCCACTGCGTTCGCCGGCTTCGGACCCGATGCGATCGAGTTCCTCCGCGGCCTCGAGGTCGACAACTCGAAGCAGTACTTCGAGGCCCATCGCACCATCTACAAGGATCAGATCCACGCTCCGCTGAAGGACCTCGTGGTCGCGGTCGGTGAACGGCTGGCCGACGGCGTCGCCCCGGCGATCGAGTTCGAGCCCAAGGTCGGACGATCGATGTTCCGGATCAATCGCGACCTCCGCTTCAGCAAGGACAAGACGCCGTACCACCCTCACCTCGACCTCGCCTGGTGGCAGGGAGACGTGCCGAAGGCGAGCCCGGGCTTCATCCTCCGGATCCGACACGATGAGGTGCTCACCGGTGTCGGGGTCTTCGGCATGGCCGATGATCGCCTCGATCGGTGGCGTGCCGCCGCTCTCGCCGACGCCGGCGCCGAACTCGATCGGATCGTCGCCGACGTGACCGCGCCGCCGATCGACGCACGAGTCAGTGACCCGTCGCGCAAGCGGGTGCCGCGTGGCTTCGACGCCGACCACGAGCGGAGTCGGTGGCTTCTGCACGACTCACTCCACGTCAGCTCGACGCACCCGACGCCGTCGTCGGTGACATCACCCGACTTCGCCGACTGGGTGGTGGCCCGTCACACCGAGCTCGCACCCCTTCACCGTTGGCTGGTCACCAACGTCGGCTGACGCGTCGTGCAGGGCCAGGCCCCGAACGAGATCTACGACGCGGTGTCGGGGCGGGCCCAGCGGCGGCCGTTGACCAGCACGTAGAGCCACACGAGCGCCGGGACGGCGGTCACGGCGGCGAGACCGAACACGATCACGAGGCCGATCTGCGTGGAGCGGGCACCGATGACCTCGTCGATCGTGGCGTGGTCGACGAGCACGTCGGGGTACTGACCGACTCCCCACCCGATCACGATCGTGGCGACGGCGAGGACCGAGCTCACGCGCGCCCGGGCGAAGTTGCCGGCGCGGAGGTCCCACAGGCTGAGTCCACCCGCGAGCGCCGACAGCAGGATCAACGGCAGTCCGCGACCGTGCAGCCCCGACGCCAACGACGTGGCGTCGAGTTCCAGCGTGACCGCCGCGGCCATCGCGACCCCGCCCGTGACGACGCCGACGATCAGGACGCGTCGGCCGATGGTGGCGGCGAGTTGCCCGTCGCCGTAGCGCTGGGCGTCGGCGGCGAGGAACGTCCCGGCGAGGAACGCACAGGTGAGGACCGCCAGCGCTCCGCCGACCCACGACGTGGGTCCGAGCCACGACGACCACACGGCGATGTCGCTCCCGCCGCCGTCCTGACCCGCCGCGTCGGTGAGCGGCACGCGGCCGCTCGCGATCGCGCCGGCGATCATGCCGAGGAAGAACGGCGTGATGATCGACGACGCCGCGAAGACGATCCCGTGCATCCGGGCCTCGGCGAGTGACGTCGAGAACTTCCGGAAGGCGAACGCCCCGCCGCGCAGGACGATGCCGAGGCCGACGAGCAGCCACGGGATGAAGAGGGTCGTCATGATCGACGAGAAGGCGCGGGGAAACGCCGACCACAGGAACACGAGGATGTAGATCAGCCAGACGTGATTGGCCTCCCAGACCGGGCCGATCGAGCGGTCGATCTGCTGCCGGAGCGGCGCGCCGTCGGCGTCGTTGCCGGCCGTCAGGTCCCACACGCCGACGCCGAAGTCGGCACCGCCGAAGACGGCGTAGGCGATCACACCGAGGAACAGCAGAGCGGCGATGAGATCGGCGAGACCCACGGTCACTCCCGCCCGGATGCGTCGTCTCGATCACCGCCGGAAGCCGCCGACACCAGATCGACCGACGGTTCGGGAGGACCGTACGGGGTCGGCAGGTCGATGGTGTCGGACTCGCGCCATCGTCGGGTCATCCCGCGGATGACCCGTGTGGCGAGGTAGGCCATCGAGGCGTAGACGATCACCATCACGACGAGGCTGACCCACACGCCCTGATTGCTCGTGACCGCCTCCGACACGCGCATCTCGCCGTACACGATCCAGGGTTGCCGGCCGACCTCGGTGGCCGTCCACCCCGCTTCGAGCGCGAGGACCGACAGGCCACCACCGAGCACGATCGACCGCAGCAGCCAGCGGCGATGCACGTATTCCTCGTGTCCGTCGCGTCGCCGGAACCACCACCACGCGAGTGCGATGCCGGCCATCAACGTGCCGGCGCCGACCATCGCCTGGAACGCGAGGTGGGTCACGTTGATCGGCGGTCGCTCGTCCTCGGGGATCTCGTTGATTCCCGGCACGACCTGATTCAGCGAGTTGCCCGAGGCGATCGAGCCGAGCAGCGGGATCTCGATGCCGAACCGCTTCTCCCCGTCGATCCAGAGCCCGCCGATGGTGAGCGGCGCCCGATCCTCGGATTCCTCGGCGAGTTCGAACGCGGCGAGTTTCGACGGCTGGTCCTCGGCGAGCCGCTGCCCGGTGAAGTGCCCGATCACCGGCTGGGAGAGTGCAGCCACCGCTGCGAACGACATGGCCACCCCGAGACCCATCCGGTGCGATCGATCGTTCCGCCCCCGGAGGATGCCGATGGCGTAGACCGCGGCGACGAGGAATCCGGTCACCGCGTAGGCCGCCACGAACATGTGGATCGACTGCCACCAGACCGCGTTGTTGAGCATCGCGGCGAGTGGGTCGATGTCGATGATCTCGCCGGTCGTCGGGTCGGTGTCGAACCCCGCCGGGTTGTTCATCCATGCGTTGACACTGATGATGCAGAACGTGCCGAACGCTCCCGACGCGATGATCGGATACAGCGTACGGAGGTGGATCTTCGGGGGCAGGCGATCCCAGCCGTAGAGGTAGATGCCGATGAAGACCGCCTCGAGGAAGAAGGCGATGCCCTCGAGGGCGAACGGCAGCCCGATCACGTCGCCGTACGTCGACATCATCCCGGGCCAGAGCAGCCCCATCTCGAAGCTGAGGATGGTGCCCGACACCGCACCGACCGCGAAGAGGACGGCCGAGACCTTGGCCCACTTCTTCGCGAGCACGAGGGCGTCGTGATCGTCGTTGCGGAGACCTCGGCGGTGGAGGACGTAGATCAGCGCCGGGAGAGCGACGCCGAAGCACGACAGGACGATGTGGAAGCCGAGCGACAACGCCATCTGGTAGCGGGCGGCGAGGAGCTCGTCGGCGGCGATCAGCACGTGGCGTCCAGGTGTTCGGCGGGCATCTGTCACCGAACGTAGTCCGGGTCGTCACGCGCCGTGAGCGGGCCTCGGTCACCCCTGTCGAACATCGACTCCGGTTCGCAGACGTCGCGGTGCGGGCGTTCGGATTCGGACGATGCACGTCGCCGATCGTCGATCACGCCGAGGCGCCCTGCGTCAGCGCATCCCGACGTTCTCGCAGGATGCGCCGACGCGAGTTCGCAGGTCGACCGTTCGCGTCAGCTCATCCCGACGTTCTCGCGGGATGAGCTGACGTGAAGCTGGCCCGCGGCGTTGGTCGGCGGCACTGGATCAGCGGCGGTGTTCGGGGCTGTGGAAGTCGGTGTGGCAGCCGGCCTTCCACACGTCGGGCTGATTGCCGTGGGCCGGGATGCCGCCGGCGTCTTTGAGCATGCGGGCGAGGTGCAGGCAGTTCCACACGAGGAACGTCGTGTTGCGGTTGGTGAAGTCGTTCTCGGGCCCACCCGATCCGTCGTCCATGTACGACGGGCCGGGGCCGGCTTCGCCCATCCACCCGGCGTCGGCCTGGGGCGGGACCGTGTAGCCGATGTGGGACAGCGAGAACAGCATGTTCATCGCGCAGTGCTTCACCCCGTCCTCGTTGCCGGTGATCAACGCGGCGCCGACCTTGCCGTAGTCGCGGTACTGGCCCTTCTCGTTGAGGTCATGGGTGTAGCCGTACATGCGCTCGAGCACGCGGTTGCAGACCGAGCTCTTCTCGCCGAGCCAGACCGAGGTCCCCAGGATGAGGATGTCGCACGCGTCGATCTTCGCCTGGATCGACGGCCAGTCGTCGCGCTCGTAGCCGTCTCGTCCGGCGTAGTCGTGCTTGAGTCCGGCCGGGATCTCGTAGTCGACCGGACGGAGATACTCGACCGCGACACCGTTCGTCTCGAGGATGTCCTTCGCGATGCCCATCAGTCCCTCGGTGTGCGAGAGGTTCGGCGAGCGGGTGAGGGTGCAGTTCAACAACAGGGCACTCAGGTCGTCGTAGGTCGCCGGCGCAGCGTTGCGCTGGTCCTGGGTGATCTGGGTCAGTTGGTCGGTCATCGCGACATCCTGGCCGGGTTCCCGGCTCGTGTCATCCGACGTCTCTGGAGACGCATCTTGACTGACCGACCGATCGGTCAGTACTCTGTCGCGCGATGAGAGCGCGCATCGCCGACGTCGCCCTGGAGCTGTTCGCGCGCCGCGGCATCGACGGTGTCTCGATCTCCGAGATCGCCGTCGCGGCCGGCGTGTCGAAGGCCAACGTCCTGCACCACTTCTCCACGAAGGACGGCGTGTACGCGGCCTGCCTCGACGCCATCGATGCCCGGTTGCACGCCGCGGTCGACGAGGCGGTCGGCGGCTCGTCGCCGGTCGACGACATCGAGGTGGCGCTCACCCGCTGGGCCCGACGTCATCCCGCCGACCTTCGGGTGATGGCGTACGGACTCCTCCGACTCCCCGAACGAGACGGCCGCTGGGCGCTCGCCGAGCCGGTGCGTCGCATGACCGACCTCGTCGCCACGACCGACTCGGGACGCGATCGAGACGACGCGCTCCAGGTCGTGATCGACCTCCTCGGCGTCGTCACCTACCGCGAGATGGCCCGCCCGCTCCTCGACGCCCACCGCCAGGAACACCTCTCCTCACCGACCGATCTCGCCGCGCGACAGGAGCACCGCCCATGACCGACACCGCAGCCGACCCCGCCGCGACCGAGACCACGCACACCGTCGCGACGCAGACCGTCGCCCGACCGGCCACCACCGCCAGCGCCGAGTATCAGAACGCGGACCACGCGAAACGGCATCGTTCGACCGCCGGGACGCAGCAGCCGATGCCCGACGACCTGCGCCGACGATGCCTCGACGATCTCGAACGCGACGGCTACACGATCATCGAGAACGTGTTCGATCGGTCGACGGTCGACGGGATCCGCGAGACCGTCGAGCCGCTGTTCGTCCACGAGAGCGGCCGGAACGCGTTCGAGGGCTTCAGCACACGCCGGCTCTACTCGCCCATCGACGACACCGAGGTGCTCGATCCGGTGATGGAGCACCCGTTCGCACTCGGACTGCTCGACGAGCTGTTCGAACCGAACTACCTGCTGTCGCAGCTCCAGGTGATCGACATCGCGCCCGGCGAGGACGCGCAGGGCATCCACGTCGACGACGGCTTCTATCCGTGGCCCCGTCCGCGTCCTGCGCTGGGTGCGGCGACGATCGTCGCCATCGACGACTTCACTGCCGACAACGGCGCCACCGTGGTCATCCCGGGAAGCCACACGTGGGACGACCACGTCCCGACCGACGAGGAGATGGCGACGGCCATCCCGGCGGTGATGCCGGCCGGCTCGATGTTGTTCTTCCTCGGCACCACCTGGCACGGCGGTGGCGCCAACTCGACCGATCGATCGCGGATGTGTGTCACGGCGCAGTACTGCCGACCGTGGTGTCGCCCGCAGGAGAACTTCTCACTGTCGGTGTCGACGCAGCGGGTCGCCCGGAGTTCCGAGCACGTACAGCGGCTTCTCGGCTACAGCATCCACCCGCCGTTCATGGGCTTCGTTCGGGGCATGCATCCCAAGCGGGTGCTCCCGGAGGTCTGATCGACGTCGAGGGCCGGTCGGGTCTGCGTCAGCGCATCGGTGTGTTGGTGCGGGTTGCGCTGACGTGAGCGGAGGCCGCAGATGTTCACGTCAGGGCATGCCGGACGAGACGGCGGATGCGCTGCCGCGAGACGTGGGCGAGGCGGCGGCCGACCCGCCGAGCGCGCGTCAGCGCATCCCGCAGAACCTGCAGGATGCGCTGACGTGAACGGTGAGACGTCCGGGGGAGCAGCTGCGCTCAGCGAGAGCCGACCATCGGCTCGCCCCCCGGCGCCGTCGGCTCGAGCGAGTCCCATGTCGGCGGCACGGTGAGCGGCTGATCGTCGACCGGATCGGCCTCGCCGGAGCCCGGCTCGGTGTCCTTCGTGAGCACCGTCAGGAGGCTCGGGAGGACCGCCAGCGTGGCGATGAGCGCCATGACGATCATCAGTGCGGTGAGCAGGCCGTAGGAGGCGAACAGGGGCATCGGTGCCAGTGACAGGATGGCGAAGCCGACGGCCGAGCTCGCCGCCGACGCCACGAGCGCCAGGCCCGTGCCCTCTCCCGAGATGCGGATGGCGGTGTCGCGTGAGCCGTGGCGTTCGAGCTCTTCGCGGTATCGCACGATGTAGTGGATGGCGAAGTCGATGCCGATGCCGATCGACACCGCCGCGATGGTGGCGGTGACGAGGTTGATCGCATACCCCGCGAGCTCCATGAAGGCGTAGAGCCAGGCGACGACCATGAGGATCGGCACCACGCTCGCCAGGCCGTAGCGGATCGAGCGGAGGAACACGCTCGACACCAGCAGGCACAGCAGCACGGCGATCGGCAGCGACACCTGCAGCGCACGGTTGGTGGCGTCGAGCGACGCTTCCCGGACGAACGGGCTGCCCGTCACCTGGGTGAACGTGCCGCCGAGGTCGTCGGAGATGGCATCGGCGATCGGGTCGAGGTCCGCCTTCGCAGCAGCCACCGACTGCTGGGCACGACTGTCGACCACGTTCATCCGCAGGACGGTGGCGGCGTCACCATTCTGTGAGCCGTCGAGGGAGACCGCCGTCGACACGTCGTCGGGCGTCATCGAGAGACGCTCGGCGTCGATCGGCACACCGGTCTGCGAGGCGACCTCGATCAGCGCGGTCACCTGGTCGCGGGTGTCGGGGATGCCGTTGGCGTCGACGTCGGTCAGGGCGACGCCGGTCTGCGACTCGACGAGGCCGACCATCACCGGCGACTCCCACGTGGCGTCGAAGACCTCGAAGACACCAGTGCCGACGTCGACGCTGCCGTCGTCGTCCCGAGCGAGCGAGGGGGTGTCGAGCGCTCGGATCTCGTCGATCCGGCCGGCGACGCGCGCCAACGCCTCGGGATCGGCGAGATCGCCCTCGATGTAGAGGTCGGCGGGCTCGCCGCCGCGGTCGCCGACGTGCACGTCGAGCTGGTCGAGGCCGACGACGAAGTCGGTGTCGGCGCTGAAGAAGTCCTGCACGTCGAACTCGGCGGGAACCTGCACGGCGAGCGTGGCGGCTCCGGCCGTGACGAGCAGTGCGGAGCCGAGCACGGGCACCGGGCGACGGGCGATCGCAGCGATGGTGCGACCGACCGGTGCGGCGAGCTTCGACTCGGCGCCGGTCGCGGGGAGCGATCCGACCGCGGGACGGTCGCCACGCCGACGACGTGAGATCACGTACGGGACGCCGAGCACGGCGACTGCGGTGAGGACCGAGAGGATCACGCCCAACCAGGGGAGGACGAACACGAGCAACAGGACCGAGCCCATGGTCATCGACGCCGCGCCGATCGCGGCGCCGACACGTCGGACGGCGACCGAGCGGGTCGGTGCGGGTGCCGCCACGTCGGTCTCGATCCGAGCGACGACGAGAGGGGTGACCACGCCGAGCAGCAGGAACGCCGACGCCAGTGCGATGGCGGCGCCGATACCGAAGCCGATGATCGACTCGATCCCGGCCGAGACGTTGGAGAGGAAGGCGACGCTGTCGGAGATGAGAGCGAGGACGAGCGCACTCGACACGGCGGCGAGTCCGGCCACGATCGCCGGCGCCGAGCTGAGGCCCTCCGTCCGTGATTCTCGGTAGCGCCCGATGGCGTGGAAGGCGAAGTCGACACCGAACGACACCATCGCGATCGGCACGATCAGCGAGAGCACGAGGTCGTCCTTCAGGCCGATGAGGTTCGAGATTCCCTTCAGCCACACGAGCAGGATGAGGAAGGCGACCGACACGGTCGCGAGGACCCAGTAGCTGCGGAACGTCAAACCGACGATGAGGAGGGCGGCGAGGATGGTGAAGCCGATGAACGGTCCGGCGACGGCACCCTCTTCCTCACTGGTGAGGTTGACGTCGATGGCGACGCCGTTGACCTGGAACCCGTCGGCGGTGCGGAGGACCTCCTGCAGGCTCCGGTCGTACTCCTCGACGTCGGTGTCGCCGCCGAGGTTGACCGACACGTTGCCGAACCCGAGCGCCTCGTTGTCGGACAGCACCGGGTAGTTGATCGCCGGGACGATCCAGTCGCCGTCGGCATCGCGGGTGCTCTCGGCTGAGATACCGAGGATGTCGGAGCGCTCGCCGTATCGGTCGATCAGCGTGGCGCCGGCGACCTTGACCTGGTCGTCGGAGGCATCGGCGACACCGATGCCCTGGGTCGCGCGGAGTTCACGGTCGACCAACTCGGGGAGCGAGATGATGCCCACGACGTCGGCGTCGGCCTCCTCGTCGTAGTACCGGAGGAGGTCGGGACCGAGGACCGGATCGTCGCGTAGCACTTGATTGGTCTCGAGGAGCTCGGTGAGCGGTTCGGAGCGGAGCAGGTCGCCGCTCTCGTGCACGGCGATGGCGAACATCGCGTGCACGTCGGACACGAATCGGTCGTCGATCCGGTCGCGGGCCGTGAACACGTCACCCGACGGTTCGGTCGAGGCCGACTCGGTCGGTGCCATGGTGAGGAACGGCACGATCAGGACGGCCGTGATCACACCGACGGCGATGAGGACACGACCGAGGTGGTCGGACAGTGCGCCGGCGAGTCGAACGCTGAGTCGCTGGCTGTCGGGGGCGGGGGGATGGGTGGTCGACATCTCGATCTCCGTGATGGGGGCGGCGTGTGCCGGGTGCGGTGTGACGGGTGTGGACTTGTCAGTGTCAGGTGACGCTGTCAAGATGCAAGTGAACACCCGTACACTTGTCAGTGTCAAGATCAGCTCGATGTGACACGCGGCATGCTGACGGAGAGATCGATCGGGTCCGCGAGGACCGCACCACCTGAGATGACCGACACGACCACCACCCCGACGAACGAACGGCCTGGGTCCTACCACCATGGCGATCTGCCCTCGGTGCTCATCGCGGCAAGTGCCGACCTCATCGCCGAGCGGGGTCCCCACGCGTTCAGCCTCCGCGAGGTCGCCCGTCGAGCGGGTGTCTCACACGCGGCGCCGGCGCATCACTTCGGCTCGGCTCGCGGGCTGCTCACGGCGGTCGCGACCGAGGGGTTCGAGTTTCTCGAACGAGCGCTGAGCGAGGCCTACGAGTCCGACGACGACCCGCGCGAGCAACTCCGGCGGGGCGGGTCCGCGTACGTCGCCACCGCACTGCGCTATCCCGGTCACTACGCGGTCATGTTCGCCGACGAATTGCACGACCCCGACGACGAGCCGCTCGTCATCGCCGGATGCGGCGCCTACGAGCGTCTCCTCGAGTGCGTCGAACGGATCCGCGACCAGCTCAATCCCGACCTCGACGTCGAGACCGCCGCCACCATGGCGTGGGCCACGATGGCCGGACTCGTCGTGCTCTCGCCGAGCCTCCCGAACGTGGCCGAGCAGAACGAGCTGACGTTCCGTCCCATCGACGAACTCATCGAGCGCTTCACCGCGTTCTTCATGGAGGGCTTCGTCCACGCCCGCTGAGCGGTCACTCTGCGCCCGACCCCACGTGTCCGGCTCGTGTCGACGCGCTCCTCAGGAACTCGTCGCCGGCTCGTCGGTGGCCAGGCCCGACCGCACCATCCAGGTGGCGATCTCGGTGCGCGACGACATGTCGAGCTTCATGAGGATGTTCGACACGTGGGTCGACACGGTCTTGCGCGCGATGAACAACTCCTCGGCGATCTGACCGTTCGTCATCCCTCGCGCGACGAGGCGGGCGACGTCGATCTCGCGTCCGGTCAGCTCGTCGGAGCACACCTCGTCGGCGGCCAGTGCGAGCGCCTCGTCGCGCCGTCGACCCGGCCACCGACTGAGGAGTTCGGCCGCGCGGCGAGCGTGCCGTCGACCTTCGTCGCGCTGTCCCGCCCGCAGCGCGACTCGTGCGCGGGCCATCGCCACCTCGGCGTCGAGCAGCGCTCCGAAGGTCGCCTTGGTCGATTGGACGATCACCTGGGCGCTGTCGTCGATCGCGCCGAGGCGGTCGGCGGCGTCGGACGCACCGACTCGCTCGGCGAGCAGCGCCGCGGCGAGGTCGGCGCCGAGCTGCGGGCACCCGGACTCGGTGATCACGTCGCCGGCGGCTGCGAGGGCCGTCGGATTCGTGCCGCCCGCCCTGAGGTCTCCCAGGGACGATCCGAGCGCGAGGAACGCGGACGGGTCCTCGACGGGCGGATCGGCGAGGAGCGCCTCGACCTCGTCGCGGCGCCCCTGCAGCGCGGCTCGGCGGAGCAGGACCGACCACACCCATGCTGCGCGAGGTGGGAGCTCGTCGAGCATCTCGTCATCGATCTCGATGCCGGTCTCCTGGCGGATCAGCACCTCGTGGAACCGTAGGTGCTTGCCCGACTTCAGTCGGCGGACCAGTGGTCGAGCACGGTCGATCCACTGCTGGGCGGCGAACAGGTCGGCGCGCCCGACCGCAACGTCGGCCTTGCGGACCGGGAGGAGGAGAGCGCTGGCGAGATCGAATCCCCCGCGCTCGGCCACGACACCCATGCGATCGAGCGTCGCGTCGGCCACGTCGGGCGGCTGGTACAGGGACAGGTTGTGCAGGGCGCGTGCGGCGGTGACGAACTCGCCGGCGTGCTCGGCCTCCTTGGCGATCCGCTCGAGGGCGGCCAGCGCCTCGTCGCGGCCGGCCTCGGTGCCCGCTTCGGCGCTCGCCTGTTCGACGGCGATCTGGAACAGCAGGCTGTCGAGACCGTGCTGCTCCGCGAGGGTCCGGGCCTCGCCGGCGCGGGCGACCGCCCGCTCGGTCTCGCTCATCAGCATGTGGTGCTGGGCGAGCTCGGTGAGCAGACGGGCGCGCTGGGACGGATCGGACACATCACCCAGCAACCCCTCCATCTCGGACACGATCGCCGACTCGGTGTCGTGGTCGTCGCGTTCGTACGCGATCCGGGCGAGCAGCGCGAGGGCGTCGATCCCGTGGTCGTTCGGCATCGACTCGGTCGCCTCGCGCCACCGCGTCGCATGCCGCTGCGCGGCGTCGCCCTGACCGGTGAGCCACGCCGCCCGTGCCGCGAGCTCGCGGAGCTCGACGTCGTCGGGCCATTCGTCGAGTGCGAGCTCGGCGAGAACCAGCGCCTGACGCGTCGAGCCACGGTCGAGGTAGTGGCGCACGCCCTTCGGGGCGAGACGGGCGAGCTCGTCGAGACGTCCGCTCCCCGCGGCATGGCGTGCGAGCTCGGCGTAGGCGTCGGGGTGGTGCGCCACGGTGGCCGTCCAGGCGCGGTCGTGGAGCCGCCGGCGCTCTCGCCCGAGCAGCGATGCCAGCACCGACTCGCGCACGAGTTCGTGGCGGAAGCGGAACACGTCGATCTCGGGTTCGACGACGACGCGACGGTCGATCAGCGTGCGGAGCCGGTCGATGAGTTCGGCTTCATCGACGTCGAGCGACGTCGCGAGCAGGTCGAACTCGAACGGCGATCCCAACACGGCGGCGGTGGCGAGGGTGTCGCGTTCCTCGGGGCTGAGTCCGCGGAGACGCAGGCGCACGGTCTCGGTGAGCGTCTCGGGGAAGTGGTCGGGGTCGTCGTCGGGGTGCTCCCATCCGTCGGTCGACGCGATGAGTTCTTCGAGGAAGAACGCGTTGCCACCCGTGCGGACGCGGAGACGCTCGACCACGGTCGACGACGGGGCTCGCCCGGTGTGGTCGGACACGAGTCGGGCGATCTCGTCCGTGCCGAACGGCTCGAGATGAAGGCGGCGGCTCGATCGTCGCGCTCCCATCGTGCTCAGCAACTCCGCCATCGACGCGCGGCCGTCCAGATCCTCCGACCGGTAGGTCGCGACGATCACCGGGTGCTCCGGAGCGGCGAGGAGGCGTTCGACGACCTGGAGTGACTCGACGTCGGCCCAGTGGAGGTCCTCGAGCACGAGCACCTCGGGGTCGAGGTGGCGGACGAGTGCGGTCCCGGCGCCCATCACGTCGGCAGGTGACGGCGGGTCGGCCGGCCGGTCGTCGGCGAGACCGGGTGCGACGCCGTGCAGCAGCTCGACGAGCGCGGAGCGGACCCCCGTGAGAGACGCGGGGATCTCGGCCCAACCCCGAACTGCGGGCTCGACCGCCGACAACACGAGGTCGTACGGGCGGCCGAGCGACCCGGGTGACGACGAGCCGGCGAGCGCTCGACGCCCCGCCCGCTGAACGGCCTCAGCGACCAACCGGCTCTTGCCGACACCGGCCTCGCCCGAGACACGCACGAGCGTGCTCTCCACGGCATCGGGATCGAGTGCGCCCGCGAGTACCTCGAGCTCGTGGTCGCGACCGACGAACGGGGTCGGGGACCAGCCCGAGACGGTCACGTCGGGCACGCTAACCCTTCGCCACCATCGGTGTCGTCGGATGGGCCGTCGGATGGAGGGTCGCCGAGGGCCGTGGGGATGGGGTGGCCGATCGCACGGGTCGACGGTCGCGTCGCCGCCGGCGGACCGAGCGGGCGAGTCGGCGGCGGTGGGCGGCGTCGATCCGTGAGCGGTGTTCGACGAGGACGGTCTCGAGATTCGGGGTCGGATACATGGTCATCACCTCGATGACCAGACTGCTGATCTCAGGTAGGCCCCCACATCGGGCACCTGCCCGATTTTGGTGGACGGTGGTCCTCGGGTGATCAGCGTCGACGACGTCAGCGTGTCGTGACGTCGTCGCTCGCCTCGTCGCTCGATTCGTCGCGGCGGGCGTAGAGATCGCGGAGCAGGGCGATCTCGGCGGTGTGATGGACGAACTCGTCGGCGGTGTGCAGAGCGAGGCCGAGAGCGGTGGAGTCGGCGAACGGTCCGGCGACCGGGCCGAACGGTCGGAGCCACGTCTCGTCGTCGACGCTCGCGATCAGGTCACGCCATTCCGAGAAGCTCGTTCGGAAGTACGTCACACCGGTGTCCGCGTCGGTGGGGAAGCGGCGAGCCGAGAGCGTGACGTCGGCCCGGAGGAGCCGGTCCATGGGATGTCGCGCGAGGGCGTCCGACACGTGGCAGAGGCGCCAGCCGATGGTCGTGACCGGCGGGTCGTCAACGACGACTTCGTCTCCGTCGAGGCCGTCGGGTCGTACGGTCCAGCAGTCGCTGGTCGGTTCCCAGGCGTACTCGTCGTCGGAGATCCCGTCGAGTCGAGCGTCGGTGCGTGCGAAGACGTACTCGAAGAGCGAGAGGATCTCGCGCTGCACCGCACCTGCCATGGCTCACCTCGCGAAGACGTCCTGCGATCCCAGTGTGACAGGTCGGTGCTCGTCTGCCGGTCGGTGGTTCGTCGACGTCAACGTCGGTCGACCACGTCACCGCCGCGTCGGAGCGATGACCGCCGCACGATCGGCGCCATCCAGATCAGGCACGAGATGATCCAGAGGGCGCTGCCGACGACCGTGAGCACGTCGCCCGACCGCACGCCGACGGCGATGAACACGAATCCGGCGAGGATGAACCCGATCAGTCCGACGACCTGGCTCGTGTGCTCACTCATCGAGGTGCGGACGCGTGGGTCGGCCCCACGCGTCGGATCAGGACTGGTTCTGGGCGGCCACCAGCTGGCGGGCGATGACCTTGAGGCAGAGCGTCTCGTCAGCGCCCTCGAAGATCGAGAGTACGCGGGCGTCGACGAAGAGTCGGCTCACCTCGTACTCCTCGGCGTAGCCCATGCCACCGTGGATCTGCATCGCCTCCCGGGTCACCCACTCGGCGGCCTTGCAGACGTACGCCTTCACCATGGAGGCTTCCATCTGCCCCGCACCCTTCGCCATGAGCGTGGCGACGGCGAGCGAGAACTGGCGGCCCGCCTGTGTGAGCACGGCGATGCGGCCGAGCTTGGCCCGGGTGAGCTGGTACTCGAGGATCGACTCGCCGAACACCTTCCGGTTCTCGGCGTAGTCGAGGGCGAGCTCGTAGGCCTTCTGCATCACGCCGACCGCGCGGGCGGCGGTCTGGAGACGTCCGTTCTCGAAGCCGGCCATCTGGTAGTAGAAGCCCTTGCCGAGCCCGTCCTCGCCGCCGATCTGGTTCTCGGCCGGCACCCACCAGTCCTCGAGAGCGATCTCGTAGGAGTGCATCCCGCGATAGCCGATCGTGTCGATCGGACGGCCCTCCATCTTCCCGCTGGTTCCCGGCAACTCGTCGGACTGGTTCAACACGAAGCCGTGGGCATCGCCGCGTGGCTTGGGCACGATGAACAGCGACAGGCCACGGTGGGTCTTCGACCGGTCGGGGTCGGTGCGGGCGAGCAACGTGAGCGCGTCGGCCCGGGCGCCGAAGGTGCACCACGTCTTCACGCCGTTGATGACCCAGCCGTCCTCACCGTTCGGACCCGGCGCCGGCGTGGCGGTGACCTTGATACCGGCGACGTCGGAGCCGTAGTCGGGCTCGGTGACCGCGACGGCCGGCATCACCTCGGCCGTGGCCAGCTTGGGCAGCCACTCCTGCTTCTGCTCCTCGGTGCCGCCCTTGACGAGGGCCCGGGTGAGGATCTCGGGTCGCGTGATGAGCGAACCGCCGATGCCGAGCGACGCCTTCGACAGCGCCTCGGTGGCGGCGACCATGGCGATGTACTCCTCGTCGCCGCCTTCGCCGTAGCCGCCGTACTCGGACGGCACGCTCAGTCCGAAGCCGCCGAGCTCCGCGATCCCGGTGATGATCTCTTCGGGCACGTCGGCGTTGGTGCGGTGTACGTGCTCGGAGTGTGGGGCGATGACGTTCTGGGCGAACGAGTCGAACGTGTCCGCGACCATCTCCATGTCGTCGGAGAGGTGGCTCGGGCCCGGCGTGTCGGCGAGCGACGCAAGGAACTCGGCCGCCCGGTGGACGGACACGAACTCGCGGGTCGGGTCGAGCGCTCCGGCTTCGACGCCCCACTCGACCTCTCTGCCCCAGATCTTGGCCATCAGGTCGTGCGCCATGTCGGCGGCGTACGCGCAGGTGATGCGCGCCTCGGTGTCGCCCTTGGCTCCGTAGTCGAGGAGCGACTTCGCGGTGGCGACCGCCGAGGCGGCGTGGGCGATGTCGTAGGCGAGCACCTGATGTGCATCGGCGCCGCCCTCGAGCTTCGACAAGCGGCGGACCGCCGAGCCGACGACCCGATCGGCGAGGTCGATCGTGTCGGCCGCCGACGTGAGATCGCCGACGATGGTGGACCCGGACTCCGTGCTCGTCATGGGCGACGACATTACCGAGCGGTAACCGGCCCGTTCCCAACGGAACGGGACCGCCGCACGTCACACAGCCGCACCACACGGGCGCGACGGAGGGCGTGTGGCACCTTGCGTCGGCGCCACCGCTCGCCCGGGCGTGCGAGGATGCCCGGGTGGCGAGCATCAGCGTGTTCTGCGGGTCCAGTTCGGGACACGACGGGGTGTACCGCGTGGTCGCCGAACGACTCGGTGAACGGCTCGCCCGGGATGGCCATCGCCTGGTGTACGGCGGTGGCCACGTGGGGTTGATGGGTGTGGTCGCCGACGCGGCGATCGCGTCGGGCGGAGAGGTCCACGGCGTCATCACGTCGCAGTTGCAGGGCCTCGAGGTGGCCCACGAGGGCCTCTCCACGCTCGACGTGACCGGGTCGATGCACGAGCGCAAGGCGCGGATGGCCGAGCTGTCCGACGGAGTGATCGTGCTCCCCGGCGGGTTCGGCACCCTCGACGAGGCGTTCGAGATCCTCACGTGGAACCAGCTCGGCATCGTCGCGATGCCGGTCGTGTTCCTCGACGTGAACGACTACTTCCGCGATCTGCTCGCGTTCGTGCGCTCGACGGTCGGCACCGGATTCGTGCGCGATGACCATGCGTCGATGGCACAGCGCGCCGGTGATGTCGACGAGGCGGTCACGCTCGCCACGTCCCCGGCGTCGGGCTACACCCCGAAGTGGGTCGACGCGCCCGTGGAACCCTGATCCGTCGTCAGCTCGGCGCGCTCGATCGGGTGAGCTGCGCGCCGGGGTGGTGATCGCGTAGGAGCTGCTCGAGGCGCGTCACCGCTCGCTCCAGGTCGTCGGCGCCGTGGTCGTGCGCCGTCTCGATCACGACGAGCGCCGAGGTGGTCGACGAACTCGCAGCGGTCGGCGCGCCCTGCTTCCAACACCACTTCCGCGCGGCGATCTGGTCGGACTCGTCGGCGAACACGATCTCGCCGGCGGCCACCGGCTCGGGTCCGTCGGCGCCGATCCCGATGAACTCTTCGTCGCCGCGAGCGAACCGGCACTCGACGATTCCGTCGACCGCGTCGGCGTCGAAGACCGCGACCGGAATCGCGAACTCGATCGAGACGAGGTTCCCGATGTCGACGAGCGGACTGATCGACGGCACGTCGCCGTGGCGCTGGAGGCGGCGGAGTAACGCTTCGGGTGCGCACCGGTACTGCGTCGGCTTCACACCCAGCTCGGTGAAGGTCCGCCGCCAGGCCCGGATCGAGTCGTGTTCGGCGATCGGGAGATCGGCGAGGCGGGCGAGTACCTCGGACTGGACGGCTGCGTACTCGGCGGCGAGACCGTCGGGTGGTGCCGTGTTGTCGACGTTCGTCGCAGCGACGACGGCGGCCCGTGCGGCCGGGAACCGCAGGGAGACGGCGGCCGCGTACGTGAACGGCCGTGCCGTCATCGGTCGGCCACCGCGAGGCGAGCGGCGAAACCGACGAGCACGACGCCGAGCGATCGCTCGATCCGGCGGAGCACGGTGGGACGCCCGAGCACCTGGCGTCGCAGTCCGGCTGCCACGGCGACGTACACGAGGAACACGGCGAGGGTCATGGCCATGAACACGGCGCTGAGACCGAAGAGTCGGGGATCGAGCGCTCCGGCCGACGACGGGAGGAACTGGGGGAGGAACGCGAAGAAGAAGATCGTCAGCTTCGGGTTGAGGAGGTTGAGCAGGATCGCCTGGCGGATCGTCGACCATCCCGATCGGCGCGTCTCGTCGACTCCCAGATCATCAGCGGCGCCGCCGGGTTCGGCACGGTCCGACACGTCGAGCCGTCCCGTCGAGCGCAACATCCCGACCGCGAGGTACAGCAGGTACGCGACGCCGAGCCAGCGCACGAGTTCGAAGATCTCGGCGCTCGTCTGCATCAGCCCCGACACACCGGCAGCCGCCGCGACGAGGTGCGGCACGATCCCGAGCGTGCATCCGATCGCGGCGAGCCCGCCGGTCCGCCATCCCGAGGTGAGCGCCGTCGACACCGAGAACACCACGCCGGTGCCGGGCACGAGGACGACCACGAGTGACGTGACGAGGAACGTCGCCGACAGCGGCACGACGGCGAGGTGGACGACGCCGACGGCGGTCAGGAGGAGCGCGACGGCGAACCCGATCTGCATCGACGGGCCTGCCGTCGCGAGTCGGCATCCCAGTCCTCGACGGAGCACGTCGAACGCGTCGAGCGGCGAGGCGATGCGCTGCCCGGGGCGCGATGCGTCGAGCAACGTCGCGACGAGTTGGTCGCCGTTCCGCCGGCGCCAGTCGGAGGGGAACGCGCAGGCGAGCAGTCGGTACTGCCGCTCGAGAGACGCTCGGCGAGTCACGCGACACCGACCCGGAGTCGACGGCGGGCGACGGCCACGTTGGCCGCCCATCGTTCGGCGTGGTCGGCGAGTGCGTCACGTCCGGCTGGGGTGATGGCGTAGTAGCGACGGTTGCGACCGTCGACGACCTCCTCGCCGTCGACCGACACGAGCCCGTCTCCGACCAGCCGATCGAGCGCGGTGTAGAGCGTTCCCGGTCGGAGACGGACCCGACCGTCGGAGAGGTCGAGCGCCTGCTGCATCACCCGGTAGCCGTGGGCCGGGCCTCCGGCGAGCGCGGTCAGGATCAGGAAGGACTGCTCTCTCACCGGGCGGAACGTATCGCGTATCGGTGTATGCCGGTCAACGGAGTTTCGCTGTCGTGTCAGACCGGCGGCACCGGGCGGTCAGGCCGGCTCGTACGTCCAGTCCGGTCGTTTGCGCGACTGGGCCTCGTCGAGCACGACGCGGTCGCCGTCGAGATCGACGATCTTCGTGATCTCGAGGCCTCGCGGCGGTCGACGCGCTGACGGATCGTGCATCTCGGGGATGAGGCTCCGGACGACCCGCTGCTCCTGCGACGGGAGGAAGCACCGCGACGCGTCGGTGACGCTGGCGAGACGTGCGGACAACTCGCCGTAGGGCGCGCCATCGGTGACACCGTCGAGACCCGACAGAAGGTCGGTGATCGCGAGGCACCCGAGCTTGCACGCCGAGCACTGTCCGCACGACTCGACACCGAGAAACCGCGACACGGCGTAGGCGAGCTCGGCGGGATCGGTGCGGTCGTCGAAAACGATGAACCCGCCCGTGCCGAGCCCACCGCCCGCCGCCTCCATGTGCTCGTACGTGAGCGGAGTGTCGATCGCCGCTCCCGGAAGGACGGGGTTCGAGATCCCGGAGAGGACGTACTTGACCGCACGGCCGGGCGGCATCCCCCCGCCGAGTTCCGTGATCACCGTCGACAGCGGCGTGCCGAGTTCGTACTCGCCCACGCCGTGTCGGACGGTGTCGCCCGAAACCGTGCACACCATGGTGCCGGTCGACTCCGGCGTGCCGAAGCCTCGGTACCAGTGCCCACCGTTCGCCACGATCGACGGGATCGTCGACAGCGTCTCGACGTTGTTGACCAGTGTCGGGTTCGATCCGTCGGGCGGCACGTCGTCGAGCGTCCGGCCGGCCGACCAACCGACCTGTGGGCTCGTCGAGAACAGTCCGTAGAGGTAGGGAGGGAACAACCGGGGGAGTGGCTCCTCGCCCTCGATCACCTCGAGCAGTGCCTTCTCCTCGCCGAACAGGTACTCGTCGGGCCCTCGGACCAGTTCGATCTGGACGTCGTCGGCCCAGCCGGCAGCGGCGCACTCGGCCGCCGCCAGTGCGACGACGTCGGCCTCGGAGGCGAACGACGACTTGAGGGCGATGAACGCGCGGTTGGCGCCGACCGTCCGTGCGGCCACGAGCAGCCCCTCGATCAGTCGATACGGGTCGTGCCGGAGCAGCGCACGGTCCTTGAACGTTCCCGGCTCGCCCTCGGCCCCGTTGGCCACGACGAAACGCTGGCCGGCATCGGGTCCCCCCGACAGGATCGACCGCCACTTCAATGCCGTCGAGAAGCCGGCGCCGCCCCGGCCGCGCAGGCCCGACGCATCGAGTTCGTCGAGCACCCGGTCGGGGCCCTCGCGGTCGACGATGGCGATGGCCCGTCCGCCACCACGCTCGACGTACTCGTCGAACGACGACACCGGCGGACCGTCGAGGAGGATCATCACCCCAGTCTCGCCGCCGCGGCGACGAGGGGCGGTGGCCAGCGTCCGATCGACGCCGCCCGGTCGTCAGGCGGGCGCGGCGAGCTTGGCGTGGTCCCAACTCGCCGTCTCGACCACGTCGAGGAGCACCGCGGTGCGCTTCGCCATGCCGGCGTGGATGAACGGCTTCATGTCAGCGGTGAGCGGTCCGCTGACCGGTGCGTGATACCGCGTGAACGACGCCTCTCCCAGTGCGTGGAGCACCGTGGGATCGTCGGAGAGTTCGACGTCGCACTTCAGCTGAACGCCACGGAGCTCCTCGTAGCGTTCGCCGGCCTCGACCATCGCCGTGAGAACCGGGCGGCGGCGCAGGTTCACGACCTTCTGCGACGATCGGTACGTCGTGAAGGCGAGGCGGCCATCGGGCGCGGTGGAGTACCACATCGCCACGAGGTGCGGACGCTCGTCGGTGCCGATCGTCGCCACGTTCATCACCCGGGGTGCATCGAGGAAGGCGTCGATCTCGGCGTCGGTCATGCGGATGCGGTCTCGTTGGGACATGGGTGCTCCTGAGGGTGCTGTTGGTTACTAGATAGAACGCTTGTCATAGTCGCGCATCGATGGGAACCTGTCCAGATGGGACGTTCAGATGGCAGGTGAATCGCGGGCAGCGATGATCGACGCGGCCTCCACCCTGTTCCGGAGGCAGGGGTACGAGGCCACGAGCTGGCGAGAGGTCACGCGGACGAGCGGAGCGCCGGCCGGGTCGATCGGCTTCCTCTTCCCGGACGGGAAAGAGCAGCTCGCCGCCGAGGCCGTGGCACGGGTCGGCGAGGTGACGCGCGACCTCGCCGTCTCGCTGCTGTCCGGCGTCGACGACCCGGTCGAGGCGGGCCGACGATGGATCCTCGCGTCGGCCGACGTGCTCGAGTCGTCGGGGTTCACCGATGCCTGTCCGGTGGCCACCGTGGCACTCGAACTCAGCCATCGCAGCGACCGTGTGCAGACGGAGGTCGTGCGCGCCTACGACTCGTGGCGCGAGGTCATCGTCGACCGGTTCGCAGACGGCTACGGACCCGAGACCGCTCGCACGATCGCCGAGATCTTCCTCGCAGCGTTGGAAGGAGCACTGCTCCTGTCGCGTGCCGAACGGTCGACGAGGCCGCTCCTCACCCTCGCCGAGAACCTCGATCGGATCGTCGCAGCCGTCGCCCCCGTCCCGTGAAATCCGGCTCCGGCCGGCGGCTACCGTGGCCCGTGGGGAAGACGGGCGGACGTTCCATCAACGCGGCCCTGCGGCCGCAACGAGACACAGGGGATGTCTGACATGCGACTGCGATTCGGAACCTTCATGGCGCCGTTCCACCCACCCGAGCACAACCCGACGTTGTCGCTCGAGAGCGACCTCGACCTACTGGCCCACATGGACCGGCTCGGGTTCGACGAGGCATGGATCGGCGAACACCACTCGGCGGGGAGCGAGATCATCGCCTCGCCCGAGATCTTCATCATGGCGGCGGCCGAACGCACCAAGAACATCAAACTCGGCACCGGTGTCGTGTCGCTTCCGTACCACAACCCGCTCTGGGTGGCGGAGAGGATGGTGCTGCTCGACCACCTGACCCGCGGGCGGATCATGCTCGGCGTCGGACCCGGCGCGCTCCCGACCGACGCCGGGATGCTCGGCCTCGAACCGCCGCAGATGCGTCCGCTGCTCGAGGAGTACATGGAGGTCCTCATGCATCTCCTCACCTCTGAGGAGCCGATCACGTACGAGGGCGACCGCCTCGTTCTGAAGGACGCCCGGCTCCACCTCCGGCCGTACTCCGATCCGCTGTTCGACATCGCGGTCGCCGCCGTCGCCTCACCGTCGGGCGCCAAGCTCGCCGGCAGGTACGGCGGGGGTGTGCTGTCGCTCGGCGCCACGGTCGCCATCGGCATGGACGTGCTCGCCCACCACTGGACCATCCAGGAGGAGGTGGCGGCTCAGCACGGCCAGGTCGCCGACCGCGACTCGTGGCGCCTCGTCGGCCTGATGCATCTCGCCGAGACCGAGGAGCAGGCGCGCCAGGACGTCGAGTACGGCATGGTGCAGTGGTTCCGCTACTTCCAGGACGTCGCGGCGTTCCCGCAGATGGCGGTCGAGGGCGGCGACCTCGATGAGATGGTCGACTTCGTCAACGGCGGACTCGGTGTGGTCGGCACACCTGAGCAGGCCGTCGCCCAGATCGAGGAACTGCTCGAGCAGTCGAACGGCGGCTTCGGTGCGTACCTCACGCTCGCCCACAATTGGGCGAACCCCGAGGCGACGAAGAAGAGCTACGAACTGCTCGCCCGCCACGTGATGCCCCGCTTCCAGTCGAGTGGATCGAACCTCGTGGCGGCGGCCGACCGTGCGCACTCGAACCGGGGTGCTCTCGCGGAGAAGCAACTCCAGGCCGTCGAGGAGGCGACCGAGCGCTACGAGAAGGAGCGCCAGCTCGTCGCCGGCGCCTGACGTCGGTCGGGCAGGTGGGTTTCGGCCCACGTGCCCGCCCGGCGGGTGGGGTTCGTCAGTGAGCGGCGTCCTCGCCGTAGGCGTGGCGCAGCCACCAGTCGTCGGCGTCGACCCGCTCGCCGTCGGCGTCGCGCACCGACAACGTCGGAAGGCTCTCGGGCTCGCCGGCGATCTCGATGAAGTCGCCGTCGAAGCTCGTGAAGCTCATCGAGACGGGCTCGCCGTAGAGCGGCAGCTGTTCCATCAACATCCCGACCGCGACGCGCTCACCCATGCGGAGCGAGTCGAAGTAGTCGGAGTAGTAGTGGACGCCGGCCATGTTCCGACCGATCGAGATGTTGGCGGCGAGCTTGTCGAGCTCACCCTGGATCGTGAGTGTCTCGCCCGTCCGGTTCACGAGCTTGGAACCGTCGGCCGACACCTCGAAGTAGTGGTCGTCCGCCAGCGTGTCGCTGAGCCTCAGCGGCTTCTCGCCGTCGGCGTCGAACATCTCGAAGAAGGCTTTCAACACCGTGACGCACCCACCGGCGACCGTGGCGTGGCCGGCTCCGTACGCCGGGTGCATCGGCGACCCCTCGGGGAACGCCATCGGCAGCAGGTGGTTGGCGGCCTCGATGGTCGGCAGGCCCGTGGGTGGCGTGAAGCCCGAGATGTCGATCTGCCGCTGTGCGTGGACCGCCGCGTCGTTCTGAGCCGCGTTGTGCGCCGAGATCGCGTCGAGCAGAGCCGGGGGCAACTCGTCGAGCAACCGGGTCACGTCCCCAGCTGCGGGGCCGAGGGGACTCTCGGGCTGGTCGGCGTCGGCGCCGTCGACGAAGTTGCCCGCGAGCGTCACCCGGCCGCCGATCGCCTCGGGGCGGGCCCGACGGTGGAAGTTGAACTTCTGCCGCCGCACCGCCTTCAGGCAGCGCGTCGCGATCTCGGTGACCAGCGTGAGCACGTGCGGTCCACCGAACGTGGCGAACGGCGTGCGTGAGCCGGTGGCGCTCGGTTCCGGCATCCCGGAGTCGAACGGCGCACCGGCGCCCAGCAGCAGGAGACACGCGTTGAGGTAGGCCTGGTACAGCGCATCGAAGTGGACGTACGTCGCCAGGTCGCGCGGCGTGGTGATGAACCGACGCTCCGATTCGAAGCGATCGAGACCGCGCAGGTCGTAGCCGCGCTGCACGTCGAGCCACGACGCCCAGTCGGTCATGTGGTCGAGCCCGGTCGCCGCGACCATCACGCGCTGGTCGATGATCTGGGTTCCGAACACGATGTAGCCGTCCTCGGCGTCGAAGTCCGTCGCCTTGGCCGGGTAGCTCGGGATCCCACCCTGCGGTCCGGTCCGGCCGTCGTTGCCGGCCATCAGGAACTGCGAGATGTACGGCCCGCGCAGCGCGCCCGGGGTCGAGCCGCGGAAGAGGTTCGCGATCTCCACCGCGCCGTCGACGTCACCGCCGGTGCGCGCCTCGCGACGCGAACGCTCGAACGAGTTCATCCCCGATCCGTTGCTGAACTGCGGTGTCGACGAGCGTCGATCGGTTCCGGTGAAGAACGGCATCGAGTTGAGGTCCCCCACGATCTGGCCGGGCGTGCGCTGCGGTGTCCCGCCGTCGATGGTGGACGGGGACGCCTCGTCCCACGCGGTGAACGGGACGTCGCGGAGCAGCGCCATTCCGTAGACCTCGGCCATCTCGGCCGCGAGCTCGCTCGACGAGAGCCGCGGCGACGGTGCCATGCCCACCGCGCCGGCGTCGGGGCCCTCGAGGTCGAAGCAGAGGCCCGCTCGGGGGCTCTCCCATCCCCGCCAACTCGGCGGGGCCGGAGTTCCCCCGTCGGGCGTCACGATCACGTCGGGGCCCGACCCGCGGGTCTTCGCGGTGTCGACGTCGCTGTCGAACAGTCCGCTCTCGTGAGCGTTGGTCGCGCGCATGAAGCGCTGGTAGTCGAGGGCGTCGTCGACGATGCCGTAGTCGTCGTGAGCGAGTCCCTTCGTGAAGTTGGCGGGGACGGCCGGGTAGTGGTCCGCCTCCTCGTCGTTGCCACGCGTCAGAGCGTGCGGGCGGAGTCGGCCCGCCTCGGTCGCCAGCTCGCGCATCGCCCGCGAGTTCTTCGCGCGCTCGGAGCCGGTCAATTCGGGTTCGGAGTTCGAGAGCATGGGTGGCCTTTCGGTGCCGGTGGTGTCGGTGCCCGCTGTCAGAGAAGAGCGCGATCGGCGCCCGCTGATACCTGGACATCGAGGCGGGCCGACGGGATCCGTCGCTCTCGTCAAGATTTCGTCTGAAGTCGCGAGGCCGTCTCCATGCGTCCGGTCGACTGACCGGGTCGTCTCCGGTGCCGGGGATATCGTGCGGCCGGTGAAGGGGCGTCGCTTCCGGGCTGCCGCTGTCGTCGTCGCCGTCGGAGTCGGCGCCGCGTGTGCGGGCGATTCCGACGTCACGAGCGAGTCGAGCGACACCGCTGCCACCGACACGGCGGACGCCGACGACGAGTCCGCCACGAACGCCGACTCCGGCACCGACTTCAGCTCCGATGCGGGCGACGACGGTGAGACGTCCGACAGCACCGGCGACGCCGACGCCCTGCGCTGGACACCGTGCGGAACCGACGTGGTCGCACTCCCCACCGAGTGCTCCACCCTCGAGGTTCCGCGTGATCACGACGACCCCGACGGCGAGACGATCTCCATCCGGTTGTCGCGCCTCGACACCGCGTCGGGCGATCGTCAGATCGGGTCGCTGCTCGCCAACCCGGGTGGCCCGGGTGGGTCGGGAGTCGACTTCGTCGCCCAGCTGGCCGTGATCATCCCGGCCGAGGTGCAGGAGCGGTTCGACATCGTGTCGTTCGATCCCCGCGGGGTCGGACTGTCGACAGGGCTCGACTGCGTGATCGACATCGACGACAACGTCACGCTGCTCGCCGAGGGCGACGACGCCGGCTGGCAGGAGCTGGTCGACGACGCGCTCGCCCAGCCCGATGAATGCACCGATGAGACCCTCGAGCTGGCGCCGTTCGTCGGCACGAACAACGCCGCCCGCGACCTCGACCTGATCCGCGAGGCCCTCGGCGACGACGGCCTCACGTACGTCGGGTACTCGTACGGCACACGGCTCGGCGCCACGTACGCCGCACTCTTCCCCGAGAACGTGCGGGCGCTCGTGCTCGACGCGGCGGTCGCGCCGACCGACGATCTCGCCGAACTCGATCGGGTGCAGGCAACCGGCTTCGACCGCGCCCTGCGCAACTTCGCGACCGAATGCGACGCCGACCCCGACTGCGAGCTGCAGGAACTCGGTCCGACCCTCGACGTGATCGAGGGGCTGCGCGAAGAGCTCGCCGAGGTCGGGTCGTTCCCGACCGACGACGGCGACCGCGTGCTGACCCCCGGCGAGCTCGACCTCGGCATCGCTGCCTCGCTGTACAGCAAGGACACCTGGCCGTTCCTGGCGCAGGCGCTGTTCGTCGCCGAGGTGCAGCAGGACGGAACGCTGCTGCAGGTGCTCGGCGACTCGCTCGTGGGTCGCCAGCCGAACGGGTCGTACGACAACTCGTCGACCGCGGGCTTCTTCATCAACTGCGCCGACGACCCGAACCGTCCGCCCGTCGACGAGATCCGTGCCCAGGCCGACGAGACCGCGGCACAGTCCGAGTTCTTCAGCGACTTCCAGCGGGCCACCACCGGATGCCTCGGTGCCCCCGACGCGATCGACTCGTTGTTCCTCGATCCGGCCGCCGATGCCCCGCCGCTGCTCGTGCTCGGCAACACCGGCGACCCCGCCACGCCGTACGAGTGGTCGATCGAGCTCAGCGAGTTCCTCGCGACGGCGGTGCTGTACACGGTCGAGGCCGAGGGCCACACGGCGTACGGGACGATCGACTGCGTCGAAGACGTGGTGAACCGGTACCTCATCGACCTCGAGGTGCCCGACGAGGGTGGATCGTGCTCCGACAACGCCGACGCCGACTTCTTCCCGCCGGCCGGTGAAGGGCAGTTGGCGGTGATCGTCTCGCTGTTCGACTGCCTGCGCGACAACGGACTCGACGTCCCCGAGTTGACCGAGGCCGACATCCTCGCCGACCCCTCGGGTGAGACCTACGCCGATGCGCTCGACCCGAACGATCCCGCCTTCCAGGAGGCGGCGCTCGCATGCCTCGACGAGCTGGACGCCCTCGCGGGGTCGCTGTGACGATCAGAATCTGACGGGTGGACGACGACCGGGCGGTGTCAGCTCGCGGCGACCTGGCCGGTGCGGTCCGACGTCGAGGGCTGCAGGTCGTCGATCCACTCCACACGACCCGACGAGCCGTGTACGTGACCGGCAGCGCCCGCAGCGGAACCACGTGGGTCGCCGAGGTCCTCGCGGCCCACCGTTCGACCCGGTTCGTCTTCGAGCCGCTCCATCACCGGTCACTCGCTGCACGGGTGGCGCCGATCCCGCACTTCCAGGTCGGAGCCGAGCCCGCACGGATCCGCGGCCTCATCGACGATGCGCTCACCGGGCGCACGCGCGACCCGTGGGTCAACACGTTTCAGCGCCGCGGTCTGATGATGCGACGGGTCGTGAAGGACATTCGTCCGGCGCTGCTCGGAGAGGTGTGCGATGCGGCGCCCGAGGTCCCCGCCGTGCTGGTGGTGCGCGATCCGTTCGATGCCGCGCTGTCGCGCGCTCGTCACGAGAGCCCGAACGGTCGCTGGTTCGCGACGAACGCGGCGATCGCCGAGTTGCGCGGGCTGGTCGCCGACCGGCGTGTCGGCGTGCTCGGCGATCTCGCCCGGCGAGCGGTCGCCACGCTCGACGGGCCGTTCGGTCGGCATCCCCTCGCCGAGCACGTGGTGATCTGGTGTGTCGAGAACCGGCTCGCACTGGAACGCGCCGAGGATCGCCGACCCGGCGACCGGCCGATCGCCGTCGTGTCGTACGAGTCGATGCGATCCGATCCCGACGACGGGTTCGCTCTGCTCGCCACCGAACTCGGCGTTCCCCGACGGCGCCTCGGAGACCCGCACGTCCGTTCGTCGACCGACTTCCGCGTCGATCACTCGGCGGAACGGGCGGAGTCGGGGACCGAGACGGACGGCGCCGACGTCGACCCGCGAGGCGATCGACCGATCGATCCGGTCGCGGTGCACGAGGTGGTCGACACGTTCGGACTCCGGCGGACCGACGACGCTCGGTCGTGGACCATCGACTGACCGCGCGTACGGATCCCTCGCAGCGCGAGTGCTCTCAGCGGTCGTCGAGGCACCGAAGGCGGTCACGCACAGGTCATCCACACGTGGGCGGCCGACGTGCACACGTGATCTCCGGTGTCCACCGGCCGTCCACATCCAAATCACACGGTTCCGCCTCTTCCTCCGCACAAGGGTGCTGGTCGACGATGGACGCATGGTCCGCTTCCGCTCCCCTCGAGACCGTGAGCCCGCCGTTCGGCCCGACCGACCGGTCCGGGTGATCGGCGCAGCTCGACGACACGGCGCCGCCGAGGGCGCCGACCGTCGGGAGCTCGAGGCGCGCGGATGGCGGACCACCCTCGACTACACCGAGAACCTCCAGCGCAGCCGCGACGGGCGTCTGCAGCACCTCCAGGTGGAGTGGAGGGCGACGGCAGAGCGCCACGACGGGCACGGCCAGACGACGATTCTGTCGGCTCGGTCGTCGTCGGTCGAGCGCGTCTGGTCCCGGTTGCTGACCGAAGCCGATCTCGCCGCGATCCCCGGCGGGACGGCTCTCGGTGCCGCACCGGGACATCTGACGGGTCCGTCGACCGGTCCCGCGGATCCGGGCGAACGGGCCCGGGTGCTGCGGGCCGGTTGACGGTCCGTCAGCACGCTGGGAGAGCAGTTCGACACGCCTCGCGGTCAGCGTCTCGTCGGCCGGGACCGGTCCCCGTGACGAATTCGCGCGAATCGTGAGCTGCTCTTGAGAATCCGTCATCACACTGCTGTAATTACATCCCCCCGGAAACCGCCGCCGACACGAATCGAGCACCGCCGTGACTCTCATCGAGAACGAATCCACCTCCGACTCGGGAGCCGCGCCCGCCGCGGCGCCCACCCTCCCCGACCCGTCACGGCCCGCGCCGGCCGACGCGGCCACCCCATCGGCGGTGGCCGACGCCGGCCCCACCGGTATGCGCGTCACCAAGCGCAACGGCAACGTCGAACCCGTCGACCTCAACAAGATCGTGAACGCAGTCGCCCGGGCGTCGGAAGGTCTGCGCGGCGTCGACGCCATGCGGGTCGCCACCCGCACCATCTCGGCGCTCGCCGACGGTGCCAGCACCCGCGAGCTCGACGAGCTCTCGATCCGCACGGCGGCGGGTCTCATCGTCGAGGAGCCCAACTACTCCAAGCTCGCCTCGCGGCTGCTCGCCACGGTCATCGACAAAGAAGTCCGCAACCAGAACATCCCGTGGTTCTCCGAGTCGGTCACGGTCGGGCACAACGAGGGTCTCGTGTCCGACGAGGTGCACGACTTCGTGCAGGCCAACGCCCCCGAGCTCAATGCGGCCATCAACTCCGATCGCGACCGGCACTTCGAGTTCTTCGGTCTGCGCACGGTGTACGACCGGTACCTGCTCCGTCATCCCGAGCGGCGCGAGGTCATCGAGACCCCGCAGTACTTCTTCCTGCGCGTCGCCTGCGGTCTGGTGGCCGGCGACGGTGAGGCGCTCGACGACCCGAGCGGTGAGAAGGTCGATTCCGTCGTGAAGTTCTACGACCTCATGTCGTCGCTGGCGTACCTGCCGTCGAGCCCCACGCTCTTCAACTCGGGCACCACGCACAGCCAGATGTCGTCGTGTTACCTGCTCGACTCACCCGAAGACAGCCTCGAGGGCATCTACAAGCGGTACACCGACATCGCCAAGCTGTCGAAGTTCGCCGGCGGCATCGGCGTCGCGTGGCACCGCATCCGGGCGAAGGGCTCGCTCATCACCGGCACCAATGGCCTGTCCAACGGCATCGTGCCGTGGCTGCGCACCCTCGATTCGTCGGTCGCCGCCGTCAACCAGGGCGGTCGCCGCAAGGGTGCGGCGTGTGTGTACCTCGAGTCGTGGCACGCCGACATCGAGGACTTCCTCGAGCTGCGCGACAACACCGGCGACCACGCCCGCCGCACGCACAACCTCAACATCGCCAACTGGGTGCCCGACCTGTTCATGGAGCGGGTCGAGAAGGACTGGCAGTGGAGCCTGTTCGACCCCAAGAAGGTGCCGCACCTCACCGACCTGTTCGGTGACGACTTCCGCCGTGAGTACCTCAAGGCCGAAGAGGAGGGCCTCTACGAGAAGCAGGTCTCGGCCCGCACGCTCTACAGCCGCATGATGCGCACGCTCGCGCAGACCGGCAACGGGTGGATGACCTTCAAGGACGCCTCCAACGAGAAGTGCAACCAGACCGGTGCGGTGAACGACGACGGCTCACCCAGGGTCGTGCACCTGTCGAACCTGTGCACCGAGATCCTCGAGGTCACCGACCAGGAGAACACCGCGGTGTGCAACCTCGGTTCGCTCAACCTCGGGGCGTTCGCCGGCGACCTCGACGGCGACGGGAAGGTCGAGTTCGACTTCGCCCGGCTCGGTCGGGTCGTGCGCCAGGTGGTGCCGTTCCTCGACCGGGTGATCGACATCAACTACTACCCCACGCCCGAGGCCGAGCACTCGAACTCGAAGTGGCGTCCGGTGGGGCTCGGGTTGATGGGTCTGCAGGACGTGTTCTTCAAGATGGGTCTGCCGTTCGACTCGGCCGACGCCAAGGCGCTGAGCCGTCAGATCTCGGCGCACATCTACTTCCATGCGCTGTGGGCCTCGACCGATCTGGCCGAGGAGTCCGGACCGCACGACACCTACGCGGGCACCCGCGCCGCCGCTGGTGAGCTGCAGTTCGACCTTTGGACCGGGCCCGACGGTTCGCCCGTGGTGCCGCCGGCCGAGCTCGAGTGGGACGCGCTGCGGTCGCGCATCGCCGAGCACGGGCTGCGCAACTCGCTGCTCATCGCCATCGCCCCCACGGCGACCATCGCGTCGATCTCGGGCTGCTACGAGTGCATCGAGCCGCAGGTCTCCAACCTGTTCAAGCGCGAGACCCTCTCGGGTGAGTTCATGCAGATCAACCGGTACCTGGTGCGCGAGCTCCAGGCCCGGGGTCTGTGGGACGAGCAGATGATCAACGAGATCAAGAAGGCCGAGGGGTCGATCCACGACGTCGAACGGATCCCCGCCGAGCTGCGTGAGGTGTACCGCACGGCGTGGGAGATCCCGCAGCGCCAGCTCATCGACATGGCCGCCGAGCGCGGTGCGTTCATCGACCAGAGCCAGTCGCTCAACCTGTTCATGGAGACGCCCACCATCGGCAAGCTCTCGTCGATGTACCTGCACGCATGGAAGCAGGGGCTGAAGACCACGTACTACCTGCGCAGCCGTCCCGCCACGAAGATCAACAAGTCGACCACGGCCGCCGCGCCGTCGGGAGGTGCGCCACCATCCGGTGGTCCGTCCGGCGGCGGTGAACCGGTGGTCGAGACCAAGCAGTTCACCGACGAAGAGGCCATCGCCTGCTCGCTGGAGAACCCCGAAGCATGTGAGGCGTGCGACTGATGGCACTC
>JBCDAK010000011.1:0-44062 GCA_039185545.1 Actinomycetota bacterium | reverse complement strand
GCTGGCGCACGGTGCCCACCGCATCGGACACGGCACCGATCTGGACGTGACAGGTCGGCGCGACCTCGAGCGGGATCTGACGATCGAGGACGAAGCGAGCGAGGGGACCCATCGCCGTGATCTCGCCGTCGGCGATGGTCATGTCGGCCTGGAGGCGGACGCCGTGTCCGATCCGGTGGGCACCGTGCGCCAGCGCATCGGAGATCAGCTCGAGGTCGGGCGGCTCCGACGCGTGGATCGTGATGTTGAGATGCCGCTCCCGAGCGGTCGCCAGCGCCTCGGCGTGAAGCGACGGCGGGAATCCGGTCTCAGCGCCGGCGAGATCGAACGCCAGGACCTTGTCGTCGCCGGCCCGGAGTCGATCGGCGAGCAGAGCGATCTCGGTCGAGCGCTGCTCGGTCCGCATCGCGCACAGGATCGCCCCGACCCAGATCGGCGATCCGGATCCGGCTGCGTCGCGCTCGCCGCGTCGGAACCCGCTGGTGGCCGCGGCGACCACGGAGTCGAGCGAGAGTCCCTGTTGCTGGTGCAGCTCGGGAGCGAAGCGGATCTCGGCGTACACGACGCCATCGGCGGCCAGGTCGACGACCGCCTCGTACGCGACGCGCTCGATGTGCTCCTCGGTCTGCATCACGGCGAGCGTGTGCTCGAACGTGGCGAGGTACTGGAGCAGGTCGCCGGTCTCGGCGCCCGCCGTGAACCACCGGGCGAGCTCTGCCGGATCGGTCGATGGCAGCGTCCAGCCGATCGACTCGGAGATCTCGAGGATCGTGCCGACCCGCAGACCGCCGTCGAGGTGATCGTGGAGGAGCGACAACGGCCCCTGCGGGCCGACCGACTCGTCGGGTCCGCCCGGGCGCGCGAACGGCTGGGTGTCGTCCAGGGTCGTCAATGCTCCTCGCCGGATCTGAACGGTTTGCCGTCATGGGCCGGGGGTCTCAGACGTTGCGCCGAGGTGGCGAGCACGACGATGGTCAACACGAACGGGACCGACTTGGTGAGTGGCTCGGGTACCTCGTCGACCGTGACGAACGCGATGAGCGACAGACCACCGATCGCAGCCAGCACGAGTGCGACTCGATAGTTGCGTTGCACGGCGGCTCGCACGGCGGCGATGGCGCCGATGATTGCGAACACGAGGAACAGCTTGGGAACAGCGGCCGAGCCGACGAGCTGGAGAGCCTCGCCGAACCCGAACAGCGACGCTCCGCCGAGAACTCCGCTCGGCCGCCAGTTGCCGAAGATCGCGGTGGCGAGGCCGATGAACCCTCGCTGCTGGGTCTGGCCCTGGCGGTAGAACGACGTGGCGACGATGGCGAGGAAGCCACCGCCGAGACCGGCGAGACCACCGCTGATCGCCATCGCCCAGTACCGCAGTGGAGCCACCTTCACGCCGAGCGACTCGGCGGCGTACGGCTGCTCTCCCGACGAGCGGATCCGCAGACCGAATCGCGTCCGCCACAGGATCCAGGCGCTGAGCGGCACGAGGAGGATCGCCAGGATCGAGAGATACGACACGTCGACGGTGAGCCCCCGGATGATGCCGGCAGCGTCGGAGATGAGGAACCACCCGCGTTCTTCCAGATTGCCGAGGGCATCGGGAGTGTCCCAGCCGCCGGACAGGAACGGCAGACTGACCTTGCCGATCGACGACGACTGCTGCGGCGACTGCGTGATGCCACCGCCCTGCTCACCGACGAAGATCAACTCCGAGAGATATCGCATCGCGCCGAGGGCGAGGATGTTGATGGCGACGCCCGAGATGATGTGGTCGACGTTGAACCTCGTGACCGCGATGCCGTGGATCAGCCCGCCGATCACGCCGCCGACCACGGCGAACACCACGCCCACGTACGCGCCCCACTGCCAGGCCGCGTACCCGCCGAACCAGGTCCCGAGGATCATCATGCCCTCGATGCCGATGTTGACGATGCCGACCCGATCGGCCCACAGCGCGGCGAGGCCGGCGAGCAGGATCGGGATCGTGGCCCGCAGCGCGGCACCGACGGTGATCGACGCGGTCAACTGACTCGAGTCGGTGACCAACCGGACGAACGACAGGATCACGAACAAGCCGAGGCCGATGAGTGCCGCCCGCCGCATCTTGTTGCTCCGCACCGTGCGAGCAGACGGAGGTTCAGGAGCCGGCGCCGGATCGGGAACCGTCGGCGGTGCTTCGATCACGCTCATGCTGCACCTCCTTCGCCCAGACGAGCGGCCGCTCGTTCGGTGGTGCGGCGGGTGTACCACCGCTTCACGACCTCGTTGACGATCACGACCGAGAGCAACGTGATGCCCTGGATGACGTTGACGATCGAACGGGGGATGTCGTCGAGCTGCAGCGGCCCGGCGGCCGACTCGAGGAAGCCCCACAGCAGCGCAGCGAGCACGATGCCGACCGGGTGGTTGCGCCCCAGCAGAGCGACGGAGAGCCCGTTGAATCCGTAGCCGCTCGGACGGGCCGGGCCGTACGACTGTGCTTCGCCGAGCAGGTACTGCAGTCCGGCCAAGCCGGCGATGGCACCGGAGATCAGCATCGCCGTGAGCACCATGCGGTTGGAGCTGATGCCCGACGTCGAGGCGGCGATCGGGTTGAGGCCCGACGCTCGCAGCCGGAAGCCGAAGCGCGTCTTGTTGACGAGGACCCAGTACCCGGCGGCCACGATCAGAGCGATGACGATGAAGCTGTTGAGTCGTCCGTCGAACCAGTCGGGCATCCACGCCGTCGACGGGAGTGGCTTGGTCCGCACGTCGAGTGACCCGCTTCCGTCGTCGAAGCGGAAGTAGTCGTTGAACAGCCAGTCGGTGATCTGCAGCGCGATGGCGTTCAACATGATCGTGGAGATGATCTCGCTGACGCCGAGGCGGACCTTCAGATAGCCGGCGATGCCCGCCCAGAACGCTCCGGCGGCCATCCCGACGACGAGGATGAACCCGACGTGGAGGACCGCTGGCAGATTGACGTAGGCGCCGGCGACGGCGGCCCAGAACATGCCGAACAGGTACTGGCCCTCGACTCCGATGTTGAACAGGTTCATCTTCGAGGCGATGGCGAAGGCGACCGCCGCGATGATGAAGGGGGTCGCACGCTGGATGGTCTCGAACTGGAACCGCGACGTCGTCGCCACCTCGGCCATCGTCGACACGACGTCGCCGGGGTTCTTGCCGGTGATGACGAGCAGCAACGCACTCAGGGCGAGCGCGATCAGCACCGCGGCGATCGAGCTGCCGGCGGTGACGACCGCACCCTCGAGGCGTTCGCGACGCCGCATCGCCGCCGCTGCGTCGTCGTCGCTCGGCGGCGGCGGGGCGCTCGTCGCGTCGGGGGGATCCTCGACGAGACTCACGCGATCGACTCCACACGTCCGCCGGTCATGTGGACACCGAGAACGTCGGGAGTCGCCTCCGACGGAGACAACTCGGCGGTGACGTATCCGTCGAACATCACGATGATCCGGTCGGACAGGGCGATCAGCTCCTCGAGATCGGCCGTGATGAGGAGGACGGCCAGCCCGGCGTCACGGGCGTCGCGGAGATTCCCCCAGATGGTGGCCTGCGCACCGACGTCGACGCCGCGCGTCGGATGCGCGGCGATGAGCACACTCGGCTCGCTGTCGAGCTCACGCCCGACCAGCAGCTTCTGCTGGTTGCCGCCCGACAGTGCGTACCCCGGCACGGTCTCGTCGGGTGTCATCACGTCGAACCGATCGATCGTGGTCCGCGTGGCGGCTCGCACCGCCCGCTGGTTGACGAACCCGTTCTTCACGAAGCGTTCCTCGTCGTCGCGGGTGAGGAGCAGGTTCTCCCACAGGGGGGCCTCGAGCATCATCCCCTCGTCGTGCCGATCGAACGGGATGTAGCTCAGGCCCGTCGACAGCCGTTCGCGCGTCGACTGTCCCACCATGTCCCGCCCGTCGAGACGCACGACGCCGTCGGATTCGACGAGACCCAGGATCGCCTGGCAGACCTCGAACTGCCCGTTGCCCTCGACGCCGGCCACGCCGAGGATCTCGCCCGCGTGCACGGCGAACGACACGTCGAACGCCAACGGCTTGGCGGTCTCGTCGGTCGGGTGCCGCACGGTGACCGAGTCGACCTCGAGGCGAACCTCGGCCCCGATCTCGGTGTGACGGGGTTCGGCACTCGGGAGTGCGTCCCCGACCATCAACTCCCCGAGCTGGGTCTGCGTGACCTCGCCCGGTGTGACCGAGGCGACCGTGGTGCCGCGGCGGATGACGGTGATGTCATCGCTGACGGCGAGCACTTCGTCGAGCTTGTGCGAGATGAAGATGACCGTCGCCCCGTCGTCGACCAGTCGACGGAGGTTGACGAACAGCTCGTCGACCTCCTGGGGAACCAGAACGGCGGTGGGCTCGTCGAGGATCAGGATCTTCGCTCCCCGGTAGAGCACCTTCAGGATCTCGACTCGCTGGCGCTGACCGACGCCGAGGTCGGACACGTAGGCGTCGAGGTCGAGATCGAACCCAGCGCTCTCGGCGAGGAACGTGAGGTCCTCACGGGCCTTCTTCAGGTCGAGCGACCGGCCCGACACCGGCTCGGCGCCGAGGATGACGTTCTCGAGCACCGTGAAGTTCTCGGCGAGCATGAAGTGCTGGTGGACCATGCCGATGCCGACGTCGATCGCATCGGAGGGTGAGTGGAACTCGCGCTCGACACCGTCGACGATCACTCGACCCTTCTCGGGTCGGTGCATGCCGTACAGCGTCTTCATCAGGGTCGACTTGCCCGCCCCGTTTTCGCCGATGATCGCATGGATCGTCTTCGGCCGGACCGTGATGTTGACGTCGTGGTTGGCGATCACGCCCGGGAACCGCTTCTCGATCCCGATCAGCTCCACCGCAGGAGCGGTGTCCATCTGTGTTCCTCCCCGATGCGTCGTGACCGCCGCGTGACCCGACACCCGTTCTGCCGGTCGACGATCGAACGTTTCTAGCAGACCTCGCGCGGACGCCCCGCCGAGCGGACGAGGCCGAGGACCTCTGTCCCGGATCGGACCCGGGACGCGACGACGCCCGGAGCCTCGCGGCCCCGGGCGTCGTTCGGATTCAGTGTCGACGCGCAGCGAGAATCACTGCGTGTCGAGGATCATCACGGAGCCGTCGGAACCTCGATGTCGCCGGCGATGATCTGCGCCTTCAGGTCCTCGAGCTGATCGACGAACTCGTCGAGGTACCCGCCCTCGGTCGAGTAGCCGACGCCGTCGGTCGACAGGTCGAACACGATCGGCGCCGGACCGCCGGCGAACTCACCGCCGGTGGCGGCTTCGGCGAGAGCGAAGACCGAGCTGTCGACCCGCTTGAGCATCGAGGTCAGGATGCGCTCCTGCTGCTCGGGCGTGGCGGTGAGGTACTGGTCGCTGTCGACGCCGATGGCCCAGGCCTCGGACTCGACGGCGGCCTCGATGGTGCCCTGACCCGAACCGCCGGCGGCGGTATAGATCACCTCGACGCCGTCGGCGTACCAGGCGTTGGCGATCTCACGCGCACGGTCGGGAGCGGCCCAGGCGTTGTTGTCGCCCGCGGCGCCGAGGTACTGGACCTCGACCGTGACGTCGGGGTTGATCGCCTCGGCACCAGCCGTGTAGCCGGCCTCGAACTTCTTGATCAGGTCGATCTCCTGACCTCCGATGAAGCCGAGCTGATCACAACCGCAGGCCAGCGCAGCAGCGGCGCCGACGAGGAAGGAGCCCTCCTCTTCGGCGAACGCGATGAGCTGCACGTTCTCGGGAGCGTCGGGGATGAAGCCGTCGACGATCGCGTAGTTCGTGTCGGGGTTGGCCGGTGCGACCTCGGCCAGAGCGTCACCGAAGGCGAAGCCGATGGCCACGATCGGGTTGGCGCCCGCATCGGTGAGCGTCTGCAGGTTGGGCTGACGGTCGTCGGCCGTGGCGGCTTCGAGCTCTTCGAGCTCGACACCGAGTTCGCTCACCGCGCGGTCGGCGCCGGCGCCGGCCGAGTCGTTGAACGTGCCGTCACCGCGGCCGCCGGTGTCGTAGGCGATGCCGAGAACGATGTCGGACTCGGGAGCCGGCTCGCTCGCCGACGCACTGGCGCTGTCGCTCGCCGAGGCGCTGTCGGACGCCTCCTCGGTCGAGTCGTCAGCCGCCGCATCGTCGGCCTCGTCGTCGTCGCTGCCGCATGCCGCGACGACGAGTGCCGCCGAGATGCCGAGCGCGGCGATCCGCGTGTACTTCTTCATGGATTCCCCCCTTGGTGGGATGTCGGTGCGCCCGCTGGCGCGTTCACGAGTGATGGGCCAGAGTACCCGCGCGGCGGAGGGCCCTCGTTCATCTCCGGGCCACGACGGTGTCACCGGCCGGGTGTCGTGTCGGAGGTCACGCGTCGCGTCGTCGGCGGCTCATCGCCTCGACCTCGATGCCACCTCGGGGTCGTTGCGTGAGCGTGACGGTGACCTCGCGTGGCGACGCCGTGTCCATCACCTCCGCAGCGATCTCGGCGGCGAGCGCCTCGGCGAGACCGCCCGGTCGCGGAATCCCCACAGGTAGAGCTTGAGGCTCTTCGACTCGATGCACCACTCGTCGGGGACGTACTCGATGACGACCGACGACAGATCGGGCTGCTCGGTGACCGGACACATCGAGGTGAGTTCGTCGTTGCGGAACGTGACGGTGGTGATGCCGTCGGGTGCCGGGAACACCTCGACGTGCTCGATGGCGTGTCGGACCGTCGCGCCGAGCACGGTCAGCTCACCCGTCGAAGCAGCCGCGTCGTCGTGCTTCGTCGAGTCAGCCGTCATGGGGTCGGGCATGAGGTGGATGGTACTTTCGGCCCGGAGGCCCGCTGCTGGGGAGGGCCCGATCGTCCCGAGGCGGGACGGATGAGGGGTGTGTGATGCGACGGGTCCGGAGGACGCACGCGGCGATGACCTGCGCGCTGGCGATCGCCGTGATCGCTGCGGCGTGCTCGAGCGGCGGCGACGAGTCTGGTGAGGCGGTCGGATCGACCGACGCACCGACCGCCACCGCACCTCCCGACTCGACCGACCCGTCGGTCGAGGTCGCCGACGACGCGAGCGACGAGTCGCCGACCACGAGCCAGACACCCGAGACCACGGCACCCGAGACCACCGCGGCCGACACCACCACGACGGTCGACCCGGCGGAGGTCGCCACGGCCGAACAGATCAACGACTACGTCGCCGAGGCCGCCGCGTTCGACCAGGTCGGCGCCGACGCGCAGTTCCCGGCGGGGCTGACGTTCTCGGCCGGGGGCGCACCGGGGTACTCGAGATACGTCTTCCGAGAGAACGGCGTCGAGGTCGTCCCCACGCTGGTGGAAGGTCCGATCGACGACGCGGTCCGGTGCCAGGACCCCGATCTGCCGTGCTCGTACCTCGAACTGAAGGAGCTGCACGAGTCGGATGGCGACATCCCCACCGACCTTCGGATGACGTCCGACGAACTGGCCGAACTCGTCGCACAGCTCGACGAACTGAGCGCCTACGCGATCGAACACCGGGACATCGACGACGCCTGCGCGGCGGGGTTCATCTCCGACCGGATCCAGACGCCCAACATGGGCACGCATCTGTATCTGCCCTCCGCGATCGGCAACGGCTTCGATCCGGGTGAGCCCGAAATCCTGCTCTACGCCCGCGCCGACGACACCCTGCCGAACGGTCCGGTCGGACAGTGCGTCGGAGGCGAGTGGCAGGGCGAGCCGATGAAGCTGATCGGCACGTCCTTCATCATCCCGCCGCAGGTCATCGGCGACGAGCACCCCGACACGTTCGCCGGGCCTCTCGACAACTGGCACATCCACTACAACCTGTGCCGCGGCTCGGCCGAGGGTCGCGACTCGTTCGTGCCCCGCGACCAGTGCGAGGCCGGGGGTGGGAGCTTCTCGCTGGCGCTCGGATGGATGATCCACGCGTGGGTCGACCCCGAGCACGACAACCAGCTCGGTGTGTTCTCGATGTGGAACGACTCGGTGGCGCCGGTGCTCGACGCCGACTCGATCCGCGACTCGCGTCAGGTCACCGGGTCGGACTTCCCCGACGGCGCCGAGCAGTCGCTGATCACCGACTTCGCCTATACCGGCGACCTTCGCGTCGACGTCGGCCAGTCGCTGTTCTTCAACAACGTCGACGCCGTGCCGCACACCGTGTCGGCGGGCAGCTTCGAATCGCCCGAACTCGACGTGTTCGACTCGGGCCTCATGACCCCGGGTCAGAACTTCGAGCTCACCTTCGACCAGCCCGGCGTCTACTCGCTCTTCTGCACCCTCCACCCCGACATGGCCGCCACCGTCACCGTCGACTGACACGACGCTTGGTCCCAGGGGTCGCGTAAGTTTCCGACCGTGCTGACCGACGAGCAGGTCGAGGCGTTCGAGCGGGACGGGTTCGTCGTGGTGCCCGACTTCCTGTCGGCCGACGACCGCGAGCGGCTGCGATCCAACGCGCTCGCCACTGTCGAGGCGTGGGAGCCGACCACCGAGCGGACGGTGTTCACCACCGACGAGCAGGAGCGGACGTCGAACGCCGAGTTCCTTTCCTCCGGAGGGACCACGTGGTGCTTCTTCGAGGAGGAGGCGTTCGGGCCCGACGGCGAACTCACGCAGCCCAAGGAACTCAGCATCAACAAGATCGGGCACGCACAGCACGATCTCGATCCGGTCGTCCGCGACGTCGTCGACCGATCGGGCATCGGGGACGTCGCACGAGACGTCGGTCTCGACGACCCGCTCGCCCTCCAATCGATGTACATCTTCAAGCAGCCGTCGATCGGCGGCGAGGTGTCGTGCCACCAGGATGCGACGTTCCTGTCGACCGACCCGGTCTCGGTGACCGGCTTCTGGATCGCACTCGAGGACGCGACCCTCGACAACGGGTGTCTCTGGGCCCAGCCGGGCGGACATCGAGGGCCGTTGCGGCAGCTGTTCAAGCGCAACCGTCCCGACGAACCGTCCGCGGCCGACGGGACGGTGTTCGAGGAACTCGATCCGACGCCACTGCCCTCACCACCGACCGATCCATTCGACCCGTCGACCTCGACCGACCTCGTCCCACTACCCGTCGAGGCCGGAACGCTGGTCGTGCTCCACGGTCTGCTCCCCCACTGGAGCGGACCGAACCGCTCGGGTCACAGCCGCCACGCGTACACCCTCCACTGCATCTCGGCGTCGGCCGAGTATCCCGCCTGGAACTGGCTCCAGCGACCCGACGACCTCCCGCTCCGAGCGATCTGACGGACGGGCGCGTGGCCCGGCCGGAGCGGACCCTCAGCGGAGTGCGGTGTCGACGATCGCCGGCAGCTGCTCGACGAACCGGACCCGCATTTCGTCGAGGTCGATGGCACTGAGTTCGGGGCCGAACCCGTACGCCGTGATCATGACGTGATCGTCGATCCAGGCGATCTCCCCACTCTGGAGGTCGGGTTCGTTCACGTCGGTCAGCACCACCGTGTGGAGCGTTCCGCCCGCTTCGGATCCGATCTCCTCGACCGTCAACTCCGCGCCCTCGATCGGACCGTCGGGCAGATTGAACTCGCGCGCATAGCTCTCGACCGACGGAGGTGCCGTCGCGACATCGAACCCCACGCCGTCGAGGTCCGGCGCCACGGTGCACCCGATGAGCGCGATTCCGTTGCTGCGAAGCCGCAGGGACGACCCGAACGTCACGTCGGGATCGAGGAACGCGGCCTCGATGGTGGGCGGGATCAGACCTCCGAACAGACCGGTCAGCACCGACACGTGATCGTCGGCGACGCACCCCTCGAAGAACGCAAAGTCGTCCTCGTACTCGAAGGAGGCCTCGCTGAGCCGAATGCGCTCGGCGAGCCCCTGAGTGTCGAGACCGCCGGAGGACCCGGTCGTCGGTTCGTCGGTGCCGGCCGGATCGGTCGCCGGCGGCTGGGTGACGGATGGTTCGGCCCCGGCCGCCTCCACCTCCGACGTCGGTGACGCCGATGCGGTGTCGTCCGAGACCTCCGACGTGACGTCGTCACCCCCGCCGCAGGCGGCGAGGACGACCAAGCACGCCACAGCCCCGAGTCGCCGCATCGGGGGACCGTACCCGGTCGCGTTCGGACGGTCGGCAACTAGGTTGACCCGATGCCGCTGGACGATCTCATCGCCCGAGCGCCGAAGGTGCTCCTCCACGACCATCTCGATGGAGGCGTGCGGCCGCAGACGGTGATCGATCTGGCCGACGAGTACGGCTACACCGGCCTTCCGACCACCGACGTGCACGAGCTCGCCACGTGGTTCAACCGCGGCGCCAAGCGCAACGATCTCGTGCTGTACCTCGAGACGTTCGCCCACACCGTCGGGGTGATGCAGGATCGGAACGCCATCGAGCGGGTCGCACACGAATGCGCCGTCGACCTCGCCGCCGACGGCGTCGTGTACGCCGAGGTGCGGATGGCGCCCGAGCTGTGCACCGAGAAGGGCCTCACGCTCGACGAGGCGGTCGAGGCGATGCTCACCGGTTTCGAGACCGGGTCGCAGGGCACCGACCTGACGATCCGCCTCATCTGCTCCGCGATGCGCCAGGCCGCGAGGAGTCGCGAGATCGCGGAGCTGGCGGTTCGGTTCCGCGACCGGGGCGTGGTCGGCTTCGACATCGCGGGGCCCGAAGCCGGATTCCCTCCGACCCGCCACCTCGATGCGTTCCAGTACGTGATGCGCGAGAACTTCCACTCCACGATCCACGCGGGCGAGGCGTTCGGGCTGCCGTCGATCTGGGAGGCGGTGCAGTTCTGCGGTGCGGAGCGACTCGGCCACGGGGTCCGACTCGTCGACGACATCGAGGTGAGCCCCGACGGCGACGCCACGCTCGGCCAACTCGCCAACTACATCCGCGACCGCCGCATCCCGCTCGAGATCTGCCCGACGTCCAACGTCAACACCGGGATCGCTCCCGACATCGCGTCGCACCCGATCGGCATGCTCCGTCGACTGCAGTTCCGGGTCACGGTCAACACCGACAACCGATTGATGAGCGACACGTCGATGACCCAGGAGATGCAGCAACTCCACGACGCCTTCGGCTGGGGACTGTCCGACTTCCAGTGGGTGTCGGTCAACGCGATGAAGTCAGCATTCATCCCGTTCCCGGAACGACTCAAACTCATCAACGGCACGATCAAGCCGCGGTACGCGATGCTCATGGCCGAAGCCGACCTGGGAGCGTGACCCGATGACCGTCGAGACCGTCGTCGTCGACCATCCGCTGGTGCTCGATGCGCTGGCGACCATCCGCGACGTCGACACACCCAATGCCCTTTTCCGCCAGAACCTCGAGCGGATCGGACTCCTGTTGATCGCCGAGGCGACGCAGATGCTGCCGACCCGACCGGGCACGGTGACGACGCCACTCACCGACGCACCGGCGAACCGACTCGCGTCACAACCGGTGATCGTGCCGATCCTGCGGGCGGGCCTCGGGTTCCTCCGCCCCGCCCAGGACCTGCTGCCCAACGCCGACATCGGCTTCGTCGGGATCGCCCGCAACGAGGACACCGCCGAACCCGAGCCCTACGTCAACAAGTTGCCCGACGAGATGGCGGGGCGCACGGTCATCGTGGTCGACCCGATGCTGGCGACCGGCGGATCGCTGATCCACACGCTCCGACTGCTCGTCGACCGCGGTGCCGAGCAGCCGCTCACGGTCGTGGTGGCTCTCGCCGCGCCGGAGGGCATCGCCGCGGTCGAGGCGTCAGGCCTCGACGTCACCCTCTTCACCGCCGTCGTCGACGACCACCTGAACGAGCGGTCGTTCATCGTTCCCGGTCTCGGCGACGCCGGCGACCGCCAGTTCGGCACGGGCTGACGTGTCGGGTCGGGCCAGGCACTCCCCGAGATCGGCACGACCCGACGTCAGGGGTTGACGGCGTCGAGGAGGGCCTGGAGGTCGGCGACGTCGACGTCGACCGCCTCGCCGTACAGCTTGACCTTCGGCTCGGTTCCGCTCGGCCGGACCTGGACCCGGTAGCCACCCTCGAGCATCAGGCGCACCAGCCCGGCCTCGGGATAGGTCTCGACCGACTCGACCGCTCGACCACCCACGTCGGTCGGTGGGTCGTCGCGCAGCGAGGCGACCCACGCCGCTCCATCGGTCGGAGCCATCCGCACCGACCGCTCGGCGGTCACGTGTCGCCCGTACGTGGCGGCCAGCGCATCGAGCTTGTCCAGCAGCGTGACGCCGTCGGCCTCCGCACACGAGGCCACCTCGGTCATCAGGATGGCGGCGGTGATGCCGTCCTTGTCGAGAGGCCGTCCGGTGACCAGATAGCCGAGCGCCTGCTCGTATCCGAACAGGAACCGCTGGCCCTCGACGGCACGTTCGGTGGCGATGCGTCCGATCCACTTGAAGCCGGTGAAGGTCTCCTCACCGTGGACCCCGTGCCGCTCCGCCATCTTCATCAGCATCGACGACGACACGAGCGTCGTGATGACGAGCCGCTCGGCGCCCTCGGTGTGAGTCAGGAGGTGGTCGGCGAGCAGCCAACCGATCTCGTCGCCGCTCAACCTGCGCCAGCCACCATCGGCGGACGGATCGGGCACGGCGACCGCCAACCGGTCGGCGTCGGGGTCGTTCGCGAGCGCGATCTCCGCGCCCGACTCGGCCGCCGTCCGCATCAGCAGGTCCATCGCTCCGGGTTCCTCCGGATTGGGGAACGCCACGGTCGGAAAGGTGCCGTCGGGCTGGTGTTGTTCGGGAACCACGATCGGCGGATCGAATCCGGCGGCGGCGAAGGCGAGCTCGACCGTTTCGCCTCCGACGCCGTGCATCGCGCTGTAGGCGACCGGCACACCGGGCACGTCGGGTCGCAGCCGGACCTCGGGAACCGCCGCCACGTACGCCTCGGACCACGAGTGGTCGAGATGGCGGATGAGGTGGTCGTCCTCCTGTGCGAGCTCGACGGCGAGGGGGTCGACGGTCTCGATCTGGGCCGAGATCTCCTCGTCGGTCGGCGCGACGATCTGCGAACCGGTCTCGAGGAAGACCTTGTAGCCGTTGTCGGCCGGTGGATTGTGCGAGGCGGTGACCACCACCCCGGCGGCAGCATCGAGGCCCGTGATCGACCAGGCGAGCACCGGCGTCGGTGTGAGACCGGGATGCAGGTACGACCGGATCCCCATGGCGGCCAACACCAGCGCGGTGTCGCGCGCGAAGACGTCACTCTTGCGTCGGGCGTCGTTCGCGATCACGACGCCCCGAGCAGCGGCCTCGGGGCCGGCCGCGAGGATCCACCTCCCCAGTCCGGCGGCTGCGTGCCGCACGACGATCCGGTTCATCCGCATCGGTCCGGCGCCCACGGCGGCGCGCAGGCCGGCTGTTCCGAACTGGAGCCGGCCGGCGAAGCGGGCGGCGAGATCGCCGACGGCCGAGTCGTCACCCGACCGCGCCCCGTCGATCAGCGCCGACAGTTCCTCACGGAGATCGGCGTCGGGCTCGGCGGCGAGCCAGGCGTCGGCGGCGGCGAGAGTCTCCTCCGTGATCATCGCCGGCGATGGTAGTCACGGCCCCCGAACGACACTTTGGGTCAGGCACAAAGTGTCGTTCGGCGGATCGAACGACGCGGGCGACAGTGTGTGCCTGACCCAGACTGTCGCTAGGCGAGGGTGCGGAGCTCGACGAGAGGGCGGGGGCCGACGTGGGAGATCACCTCGGCGGCCGCGATCGACCCCAGTCGACCGCACTCGGCGAGATCGGCGCCGTGCGTGATGCCGTGGAGGAAACCTGCAGCGAACAGATCGCCGGCGCCGGTGGTGTCGAGGACGCGTTCGACCGGTTCGGCCGGCACCTCGACGATCTCATCGGGTGTGACGACGAGGCACCCCTCGGCGCCCCGCGTGATCGCCGCCAGAGGACACTCGCCGCGGAGGCGAGCGATCGCCTCGTCGAAGGTGTCGGTCTCGTACAGCGAGAGCAGTTCGTCAGAGTTGCCGAAGAGCAGATCGACCTCGTCGGCGACGAGGCCCCGGAAGTCGTCCCGGTGGCGGTCGACGCAGAACGAGTCGGACAGCGTGAGCGAGACCGTGCGGCCGTGGTCATGGGCGATCCGCGCCGCGTGGCGGAACGCTTCCTTCGCATCGGGACGGTCGAAGAGGTATCCCTCCATGTAGAGCACGGACGAGTCGGCGACGGCCTGTCCGTCGACGTCGGACTCGTCGAGAAAGCTCGACACGCCGAGATACGTGTTCATCGTCCGCTCGGCGTCGGGCGTCACGACGATCACGCACCGTCCGGTCGGTGTGTCGTGACTCCGGCCACCGCCGCGGAACGACACCCCGACGGCGCGCATGTCGTGAGCGAACACCTGGCCGAGATCATCGTCGTCGACCCGTCCGATGTACGCCGCACGGCTGCCGAAGCTGGCGACGCCGCACATGGTGTTGGCGGCCGACCCTCCGCTCATCTCGACAGCACCGTCGAGCGCCGCGTACAGCTCGACCGCACGGTCGGTCTCGATCAACGTCATCGCTCCCTTGACGAGTTCGTACTCGTGCAGGAACGTGTCATCGGCGTGGGCGATGACGTCGACGAGTGCGTTGCCGATTCCGACGACGTCGAACCGGGTCGGGCTGGCTGACGACACGGGCGGTCACGCTAGCGGCGGCGCGGGTGTCAGGAACGGCTGATCACCGACCCGTCCACCACCGGTACCGTGCTCGAATGGCACATGACGCCTCCGCTGCGGTCCTCGATCCGTATCGCCTCCCGACCGACATCGCCCCGTCCCGGTACGACGTGCGACTCCGCCCCGACCTGGGTTCGGCCACCTTCGACGGGACCGTCACGATCGCGATCGAGGCGAGCCAGCCCGCCGGGCGCATCGTGTTGAACGCGAACGAACTCGACGTGTCGACGTGTCTCGTCGACGACGTCGCGGCCGAGTTCCGGCTCGATACGGCGACCGAGCGTCTCGTCATCACGCCGGCGGTACCCCTCGACGCCGGACAGCGGGCACGCCTCGACATCGAGTTCTCCGGCGAGCTCAACGACAAGCTCTGCGGCTTCTACAAGAGCACCTACGTCGACGAGCACGGCGACGAACAGATCGTCGCCACCACGCAGATGCAGGCCACCGACTGCCGGCGGGCGTTCCCGTGCTGGGACGAGCCCGACTTCAAGGCGGTGTTCGGCATCACCCTCGACGTCGCCGACGGCTTGACCGCCATCTCGAACGGTCCCGAGGTCGACCGGACCTCGGCCGACGGACGCACCATCGTCCGCTTCGCCGACACCATGGTCATGTCGTCATACCTCGTCGCCTTCGTGGTCGGCCGTCTGGAAGTGACCGAGACCGTCGATGTCGACGGCATCCCGCTCCGCCTCGTCCACGTCCCGGGCAAGGGCGCACTCACCGAGTTCGGTCTCGACTGCGCGGCGTTCTGCCTCCGCTGGTTCCAGGAGTACTACGACATCGCGTACCCCAGCGACAAGGTCGACCTGATCGCACTTCCTGACTTCGCCGCCGGGGCGATGGAGAACCTCGGGTGCATCACGTTCCGCGAGAGCCTCCTGCTCGTCGATCCCGACACCAGCACGCAGCAGGAACAGCAACTCGTCGCCGACGTCGTCGCCCACGAGTTGGCCCACATGTGGTTCGGTGACCTCGTCACGATGCGCTGGTGGAACGGCATCTGGCTGAACGAGGCCTTCGCGACGTTCATGGAGATCGCTGCGTGCGCGGCCTACCGGCCCGACTGGGAGCGCTGGACCCACTTCGGGCTCGAGCGGACCGTGGCGTTCGAGGTCGACGCGCTCGAGTCGACGCGCCCTGTCGAGTTCGAGGTCCTCTCCCCCACCGACGCCGAGGGCATGTTCGACGTGCTCACCTACCAGAAGGGCGGCGCGCTGCTCCGCATGCTCGAGCAGTATCTGGGCGCAGAGAGGTTCCAGGAGGGCGTCTCGCACTACCTGCGCACCCACTCGTACGCGAACACCGAGACGAACGACCTCTGGGACGCCATCGAGGAGACCTCCGACGAGCCGGTCCGTCGGATGATGGACTCGTGGATCTGGCAGCCGGGCCATCCGCTCGTGTCGGCCTCGCTCGACCGGGGCGAGCTCGTGCTGTCGCAGCAGAAGTTCTCCTTCGACACCGCGTCGAGTGACGACACCGTGTTCGTCGTTCCGGTCCACGTCCGCAACGGCGACGTGACGTCGACGGTGCTGCTCGACTCGGCCGGACCGACCCGACACGCACTCGACGACCCGTCCGCCGTCACGGTGGTCAACGCCGGGAGCCACGGCTTCTATCGAGTCGCCTACGACGACGAGCTGCGGTCGCGACTCGGCGGGAGCGCTCTGGCCGAGCTGTCCACGCTGGAGCGCTACTCGCTCGTCGACGACGCGTGGTCGGCGACCGTCGCCGGACGGCTCGAGGCGGCCGACCTCCTGTCGATGATCGAGGGCTTCGGCGACGAGCGAGACCTCGCCGTCTGGCAAGCGATCGCGATCGCGCTCCGGGGGTTGTCACGGTTGGTCGAAGGCGAGGCTCTGGCGGCGCTGAGAGCCCGCATCGCCGCTCTCGTTGGCCCGGTTCTCGACGACCTCGGCGAACCGAGCACCGGCGACTCCGACCTCACCGCGAAGCTGCGTGGCTCGCTCACGTCGGTGCTCGGCATCCTCGGCGACGACGCCGCCACACAGGCCCGCTGCCGAGACGTGTTCACCGCCGCTCGCACGACCCCCGGTTCGGCCGACCCCGAGCTCGTCGCTGCGGCGACGTCGGTGGTCGCCGCCACCGGTGGCGAGGACGACTACGAGGTGATGGTCGACGGGTTCGTCAACGGCGCCACCCCGCAGGATCAACTTCGCCACCTCTACGCCCTCGCCGACTTCGACGATCCGGAGCTGCTGATCCGGTCGTGCGAGTTCGCGATGACCGACCAGGTCAAGTCGCAGAACGCCCCGTTCGTGCTCCGGCTGGCGATCGCCAACCGTCATCACGGACGCCTGGCGTGGGAGTTCGTGCGCGACCGCTGGTCGGACATCAACGAGCGGTTCCCGTCGAACACGATCGTGCGACTGATGGACGGGGTGAAGCTGCTCACCGAGCCCGACGTCGTCGAGGAGACGCAGACGTTCTTCGCCGAGCATCCGATCGAGCAGGCGCTCGCCACGATGAACCAGGTCCTGGAACGGCAGCGGGTCAACGCCGAGCTCCGCGCACGCGAGGCCGACCGCTTCGCCGCCGCCCTCACCTGATCGTTGCGCCCGAGCTCGGAACTCGGCAGTCGTCCGACCGTTGACAGGTTCCCGAGACGGAGTGGGAGGATGGAACCGTGTCGGAGGGAAGCGTCGATGGCGAGTCGGTCTGGGAGCGCGTTGATCGCCTGAACCGCGAGATCGCCTCGATCGACCGGATCGAGATCGCCCGTCGTTCGGTCCTCATCGCCGAGCGCGACGCGCTCGTTCGGGAGCTCCGAACTCGACACGACGACGCCGACCAACTCAACGCGTGGTCGGAGACGGCATCGGCTCCCGAGTTCGATCGGCCGACACCGCACATCTCGTCACCCTCGGAGATGGGTGGCGGCTTCGGCTGATCCAACAGTGCGGCGGCTGATCGGGCACGGACGAGACGCCGGTCGACGTTCGGTGCGCCCCGTCACCGTCGTCACTGAGCAGCGGTGATGCGACCCGTGGCGACGGCCTCGACGTGCGCCCGATGGTCGAGTTCGTTCAGGTCGGCGTATCGATCGGCGAACTCGGCGAACACGTCGTCGACCTCGGCATCGTCACCCAGATAGCCGGCGATCGCAGCGCTGTCTCCGGTCCGAGCGTGAGCCAGCGCGAGCGTGGCGCCGCAAGTCCGCGCATAGCGCCGCATCCGCTTCGGGCCCATCTCCTCGACCTCGGCCGACCCCTTCCCGTCCCACAGCTGGCGGAAGTAGTAATCGACGGGCCGGCCTCGACCCGTGTCCATTCGGGACCAGCCGAGGAGAACGTCGCCCGTGGTCTGGAGTGCTCGCTGGCCTCGCACGACGCGCTCACCCGCCGTGTCGTGTCCGCTCGGACCCGCGAACGGCTCGAGCACGGACGTCGTCGCCTCTTTGAACTGCAGGAACAGCGGTGACCCGTCGTCGGACTCGAGCAGCACGATCATGCACCTCGTTCCGACGCTGCCCACGCCGACGACCTTGTGCGCGAGGTCGACGAATCGATACCGGTCGAGAACCGCAACGCGATGCGGTGGGAGGCTCGCCCGGTATCCCTCGAAGAACTCGTGCATCCTCGCTCGGTCGTCGCCATCGAGTTCGTCGGCGAGCGGCACGATCAGCGGCGGCTGCGAGATGATCCGACGCTCGCCGTCGACCTCCGCGGTCAGCTTTCGCAGCGCTCGCATGCTGTCCTTCCGGGTCGCCTTGGCGAGCGTCTTGCGCGACCGCTTCCGCAGTTTCTCGTCGTCGGCGAGGACCTTCTCGATCTCGACGCGCTCGTAGTGCAGGTCGAGAGGGCTCATCGTGAGAGATCGGTGGAGGACCTCGCGATAGCCCGCGGTCGCCGCTCTGGTGGCACCGCGGATGGCGCCCTCGGACAGGTCGTTGTCCCGTCCGGCGACGGCGACACTGGCGACGAGTCGCTTGAGGTCCCACTCGAACGATCCCGGCGACGTCTCGTCGAAGTCGTTCAGATCGAAGACGAGGCGACGATCCGCGGCGAAGAAGATCCCGAAGTTCGAGAGGTGCGCATCGCCACAGAGCTGCACCCGCAGACCGACCGTGGGACCGCGCGACAGGTCGCTCGCCATGATCGCGGCCCCACCTCGGTAGAAGGTGAAGGCGGACACCCCCATGCGGGCGTGCCGGATCGGCACGAGCGACGCGAGCCGCAGCTCGTCCTGAGCCGTGAGCACTCCGATCGGATCGGGGCGGCCGTCGACCTCGATCTCGGCCTGCGACTCGATCGGGACGTCGCCCCGGATCTCCCGCCCGGCCTCGATGCGTTCACGAACCGTCGGTGTCGGCTCGGTGGCTCGCGTCATCCGGTCCCCTCTCGTGTCGGTGGATGAGCGGTCGGCCGACGTCTCGAGCAGCCCCGTCCGCGACCGCGGCAACAGCGTGCGACAGGTCTGCGGCGCACCCGGAGACGTCGGGAGTCTCGACGGCGTCGTGGAGAAGTGGAGCTGAGGGGAATTGAACCCCTGACCTCGTCATTGCGAACGACGCGCTCTGCCAACTGAGCTACAGCCCCGTGATGGGAGCGGGCAGTGTACCGCCCGCATCGACCCGGGCGACCGGACCGTCCGAGCGGCGACACGCCGCCCGAGAGGAGACGTCGACCCTCAGTAGGTGTCGAACCAGCCGTCGTAGCCGCTCATCTGCGTCCGCTGACGCGACTGCGACAACAGGTAGACGTAGCCGCACAGGCCGAGGAACGACAGGGCGAACACGTACAGCATCACCGTCGAACCGGTGGTGGCGGCGAGGAACAGCGAGCAGGCGGTCGACAGCACCAGAACGAACAGCACGTTGCTGCGGCGGCGCTTGGCCATCGAGCGGGCGTCGTACACCTCGGGACGACGTGATGCACCGGTGGGGTCGCCGTGACGACGGACCTGACCCGACGGATCGGCAGCGGGTCGACGACGGCCGTTCGTGGGGTCGCCGGACTCGCGCACGGCGGTCGAGCCGCCGTCGTAGCGGTCGTGGGCCGGACGGCGCTGGCCGCCGGTGGGCTCGCCGTGGGTCCGCACCCGGCGCGGCTCCCCGTACGGGCCGGGCTCGCGACGCTCGCGGATCGGCTCGATGGTGGTGGTCGATCCGGGCCGATCGCCGTGTTCACGTCCACCGTGCTCGCGCACCGCGGGCTGACCGCGCAGGGCGACACCGGAGCGCATCGCGGGCGCCTGCGTCAGCGGGCGGCCCATCGCACGCATCGCGCCACGAGGCGGTGTGGCCGTGCTCTGCAGCTTGTTGAGCTGGCGACGGAAGTCGGTGACCGACGAGTTCGGCCGGTTGTCGACCCTCGAGCGGAGCATCGGAGGGAGGAGGACGGCGGCCCAGACGGCAGCCACGACGAGGAGAACGAGTTGAGTCATGAGAGAAAGGGGTCAGACGGGACGCTCACGTGGGGCCCGGGCTGGTGTTGCGATTCTACGACGTTCGTCATGCCTCCGACAATCATCGGCGTGTCCTGCGTCACGATCGGGCGCACGGTGAACATGGTGCCACACAGCGCGGTGGAACTCGCGGATGTGCTCGAGGAGATCATGGGGCGAGCGGATCGTTCTCGACGTCGGCGGAGCGGCGATAGGTGCCCGATCGACCGCCCGTCTTCTCCCAGAGGGTGAGCTCACCGATGACCATCGAGCGGTCGGCGGACTTGCACATGTCGTAGACGGTGAGCGCCGCCGTGGAGCACGCGTGCAGAGCCTCCATCTCGACGCCGGTGCGGTCGACGGTGTCGACGTGTGCCTCGATCGCCACGTAGTCGTCGGCGATCTCGAAGTTGACCGACACGCTTCCCACGAGGAGGGGGTGACAGAGCGGGATCATGTCGGACGTCCGCTTGGCAGCCTGGATTCCGGCCACACGAGCAACGGCCAACACGTCTCCCTTCTTGACCTCACGGTTGGCGATCGCCGCGGTGGTCTCGGCGGTCATGAACACCTTGCACCTGGCGACCGCACGGCGGTGCGTGGGGTCCTTCGGCGTCACGTCGACCATGCGGGCTCTGCCCAGCGGGTCGAGGTGCGTGAACTCGGGTTCCGAACCGGTCGCGCTCATGCGAGCGCCGACGCTACTCGGGCTACGGTCGCCGCCGTGGAACTCGCCTTCGACCCGGTCGAGCAACTGCGGACCGACGGGGGTGCGCTCATCGACATCACCCGCCGATTCGACGCCTCGACGCCGGTCTCGTCCTGTCCCGGATGGACCCTCGGCGACCTCGCCCGCCATCAGGCCGGGGTCTGGACGATGTTCAGCCGAATCGTCGCCGACCGGGTCACCGAGCCGACCGACGTCCAGGCGGTCCGGGAGTCGCTCGCCGAGCTCGGACGCGACGACCAGCACGTGGCCGACACCCGCGCCCGCGCTCATCGAGACGTCCTGGGAGCAGTCGAGGGCGAGGCTCCCGAGACGGTGGTCTGGAACTGGACCGCGGACAACGGCGACGTCGCCTGGGTGCGACGGCGAATGGCGCACGAGACCGCGGTCCATCGGTGGGACGCTTCCGACGCGGTGGGTGAGCCGTCCGGTCTGTCGACCGCCGTCGCCGCCGACGGGATCGACGAGTTCCTCGAGTTCTTCCTCGGCCGGGGGCGGGCCGAAGGTGCGGCCGAGGTCGACGGCACCGTCCACATCCACTGCACGGACACCGACGAGACGCACACCGCGAACGGCGAGTGGTACGTGTCGGCGGTGGCGGTCGGCGGAGTCGAGTTCACACGCGAGCACCGCAAGGGAGATGCGGCCGTCCGCGGGACGGCCGCCGACGTGCTGCTGTGGCTGTGGCGCCGGATCACGGGCGAGCACTCGTCGGTCGGCATCGTCGGCGACGAGTCGGTCGCCGCTCGCTTCCGGGCCTTCCCCCGCCTGTAGGCCGAGCTGAGCGGCTCGGCCCGTCGGTTGCTCAGCCGCCGATCTGCGACATCGACTTCGCAGGCCGGGTGAAACTGACCTGGTTGATCCGGTGGCCGGCCCACTTCGCCGCAACGGCCTTCTCGATCCGGGCCGCGATCTGGTCGTCGCCCTCGCCGTTGCGGAGTGCGTCGAGGAGCCGGGTCTCGTCGGTGGCGAACAGACAGGTGCGGAAGTCGCCTTCGGCGGTGAGGCGAACCCGGTCGCAGTCGCCGCAGAACGGCTTGGTCACCGTCGGGATCACACCGACCGTGCCGCCGCCGTCGAGGTAGCGGAACCGGTCGGCGGGTGCGGCGCCCCGGGCCGGCATCTGCTCGACCGGGAACACGGCGTGGATCTTCTCGACGATCTCGTCCTGACCGACGACCTTCTCGTTGACCCAGTGACCTTCGGCGTCGAGCGGCATGAACTCGATGAACCGCATCTCGACGCCTTCGTCGCGGCCGAACCGGGCGAGGTCGACGATCTCGTCGTCGTTGACACCCCGCTCGACGACGGCGTTGATCTTGACCGGATCGAAGCCGGCTTCCTTCGCGGCGTCGATGCCGTCGAGGACGCGTTGCAGCTCGTCGCGCCGCGTCATGCGGAAGAACTTCTCGCGGTCGAGCGTGTCGAGACTGATGTTGACCCGCTTCAGACCCGCGTCGCGCAGGGTCTGGGCGACCAGACGCATGGTGGCGCCGTTGGTGGTCATGGCGAGGTCGATCGGGCCGTGGTCGTTGCCCAGTCGAGCGAGCTTGCGGACCAACGTCGGGAGTTGGGCGCGGACCGTCGGCTCGCCGCCGGTGAGACGGATCCCACGCACCCCGTACCGCTCGACGAAGATCCGGGCGAGGTGTTCGATCTCCTCGAACGACATCACGTGCGACCGGTCGAGCCACTTCATGCCCTCCTCGGGCATGCAGTACGTACAGCGGAAGTTGCAGCGGTCGGTCACCGAGATCCGCAGATCTTCGATCACTCGTCCGAACGAGTCGACGAGGGGCGTGTGCGACAGGTCCCCGGCCATCCGTCCAGGATACGAGCGGGTGGCCCCGACCCGTCAGCCGGACGTGTCCCGATCTGGCCCGGGCGAAGGCGGACCCTGTCCGGATCCGGCCCGGGCGACAGCGGACCGAGGGTTGTTCCGTCGAGTCCCGGGCTCGACGGAACCTCACTCGTGCAGGCGGCGAGGGAAGCGCCAGCGACGAGCCGCACGCGATCCGAGACCGAAGCGCAGCGGCGGTCGAGGTGAGCCACCAGAACGGGAAGCGCCAGCGACGAGCCGCACGCGAAGCGAGGAGAACCGCAGGGCCGACGAGCGAGCTACCTGAGCAGGATCGCGTCGATCTCGTCGCCGGCCGATGCGCCGTCGCCGTCGGTCAGAACGACCATCGCGTCGGCCGACGCCGTGGCGGCGAGCTGGTGACTGCCCTGCGCTCCGACCGGGACCACGTGATAGCGCCCGTCGTCGCCGAACGACCCGTTCACGCGTGCGAAGTGGGTCTTGCCGTCGGGGCGTCGGTTCAGGTCGACGTCGGTCACGGCGCGCAGTCGCAGCCGGTCGATGTCGGGGTGGCCCATCATCTGGCGGAGCGCGGGCCGGGCCATCAACTCGTAGCTGACGAGCGAACTGACCGGATTACCGGGCAGGCCGAAGATCGGGACCGGGACACCATCCGAACCCGTGAGTGTTCCGAAGGCGAAGGGCTTGGCCGGCTTGATCGCCATCTGCATCCAGGTCATGTCGGCGATGCGTCCGAGCACGGCTTTGACGACGTCGTAGTCACCCATCGAGACACCTCCGCTCGACACGATGGCGTCGCACTCCTCGGCGGCCGAGCGGAGAACCCGTTCGAGTTCGCCTTCGTCGTCGGGCACGATGCCGAGGTCGACGACGTCGCATCCGGACTCGGCGAGCATCCCGGCGAGCATCGTGCGGTTGCTCTCGCGGATCTGACCCATCTCGAGCGGTGAGCCGTCGTCGATCAGCTCGTCGCCGGTCGACAGCACGGCGACCGTGACACGCGGGTACACCTCGACGTTCTGAGCGTTGACGCTGGCCAGCACGCCCTCGACCGGCGGCGTGACGACCGTGCCGACGGGGAACAGTTCGTCGCCCACCTTCACGTCGTCACCGGCAGGACGGATCGCGGCGCCCACGGGCACCGAGGCCGACAGACGCACTCGCTCGACCCCGTCGTCGCCCACACCCAGCCGCTCGGAGTCCTCCACCATGACCACCGCGTCCGCGCCGCCGGGCATGGGCGCACCGGTCATGATCCGGACGGCCTCACCATCGCCGACCTCACGGTCGGGAGCGGCACCGGCGGCGATCTCCCCGACCACGACGAGGTCGACGGGTTCGGCGTCGGCGGCGGCCACGTCGGCGGCGCGGACGGCGTACCCGTCGACCGCCGTGTTGGCGAACGGAGGAACGATCTCGGTGGCCACGACCGGGGCGGCCAGCACCAGGCCGAGTGCCTCGGATCGGGTCACCTCGACCGGGGCACGGGTCGGGCACGTGTCGAGGACCAGGCGGCGGGCGTCGTCGAGGGGCGTCACGAGACCGACGATACGGGCACCGGTACCCTCGGCGCCGATGTCGACCGCCCTCACCGCGTTCCCCGCCGACGGCTACACCGCCCGCTGGCAGACCTGGGAGGGCGACGGCGACGAGACCCTCACCCTGCGCTGGGAGAACGAGGGATGGACCGCCGTCGGCGAGGTCGGCCGAGAGAGGATCTCGTACGTGATCCGACTGTCACCGCTGTGGGACGTGCGCCAGTTCCTGCTCTTCCGCGATCAGGACGACCCCGACCTCTGGCTGGGTACCGACGGTGCCGGGCGGTGGGGCGAGATCAACGGCGCACATCGGACCGAACTCGACGGGTGCACCGACGTCGACCTGCACGTGACGCCGTTCACCGCGACGATCCCGATCCGCCGTCTGCAGCTCGAGGTCGGTCATGCGGCCGAGGTGAAGGCGGCGACGATCGACGTCGACACGCTCGGCGTGATCCCGGTCGATCTCCGGTACGAACACGTGGCTCCGCAGCGGTTCCGTCGGGTGCACCTGAGAACGGGCATCGACGCCGAGTTCGCCGTCGACCAGTACGGCCTCGTCCACGACGAACCCGACCACTTCCGCCGCCTCTGACGACGGACTCGGCCAGGCGACGGAGTGTGCCTGACCCACTCTGTCAGACGCCGAGGTTCTTGAGGAAGGAGCGGAGGTCGTCGCCCATCGAGGGGTCGACGAGTCCCATCTCGATCGAGGCGGTGAGAAACCCGAGCGGATTTCCGGTGTCGTATCGCTCGATGTCGGCGGTGACCCCGTGGAACGGCGACCGCTTCGCCTGGGCCCGAAGTGCATCGGTGAGCTGGAGTTCGCCGCCGGCGCCGGGCGTGAGGTCGGCGATCTCCTCCCACGCATCGGCTGTGAGCACGTAGCGGCCGGTGAGGATGTAGTTCGAGGGAGCTTCGTCCATCGGCGGCTTCTCGACGAGGTCCTTCACGGCGATGACCCCGTCATCGGACATCTCGCCCGCCGGGTCGATCACGCCGTACGAGCTGACCTCGTGGCGCGGCACTTCGAGAACTGCTACGACGCTGCCGCCGGTGGACGCGCACACGCCGTTCATCTGGGCGAGGAGCGCCGACGACGACATCATCTCGTCGGGCAGCAGCACGGCGAACGGCTCGTCGCCGACGGCCTCGTGCGCGCACCCGACCGCGTGACCGAGACCCTTCGGGTCGTCCTGGTAGACGATGCTGACCTTCCAGTCGCGGCCGATCGCCTCGAGCCGTTCGGCCACGTCGTCCTTGCCCTTGGCGCGCAGTGTCTCGACGAGCTCGGGATCGGGTGCGAAGTACGCCTCGACGGCCGGCTTCGACCGGCTCGAGACGACGACGATGTGGTCGATGCCGGCTCCGAGTGCCTCGTCGATCACGACTTGGATGGCGGGTCGATCGCCGATCGGGAACAGCTCCTTGGGGGCGCCCTTCGTCGCGGGGAGGAACCTGGTCCCGAGACCGGCGGCGGGGATGACGGCAGAGCGGACCTGCATGGGCGGGACGATATCTTTCAACGCTCGATGCCCACGTACGTCTACAAGTTCGTCGAGACCGGCGAGACCATCGAGGTTCAGCAGTCGTTCACCGACGACTCGCTCACCGAGTACGCCCACCCCGAATCGGGAGAGGTCCTCGCCGTCAAGAAGGTCTTCCAACCGGTCGGCGTCACGTTCAAGGGCTCGGGATTCTTCAAGACCGACAACCGCGCCGGCTCCGGATCGGGATCCTCGAACGGCTCGGGCGACTCGTCCTCGAGCGGGTCCGGATCGTCCGACTCGTCGAGCCCCGGCGACTCCGGCTCCTCGTCGGCGTCGAGCGGATCGTCCGGATCGAGCTCCTCCGGCTCGTCGTCATCGTCGTCATCGTCGTCATCGTCGTCATCATCAGGGTCCAGTTCGTCCGGGTCCGGCTCGTCGGGCGACTGACCGAGCCGGAGAGACGACCGTGCTGATCCCTCTCGACGACCGGGCCACCGAGCTCGGTGCCGAGATCGGCGTCTTCGGCGGTTCGGGTTTCTACGAGTTCCTCGACGACGTGGTCGAGATCGAGATCAGCACGCCGTTCGGCACACCGGCGGCGCCGATCACGGTCGGCAACTTCGCGGGTCGAACGGTCGCCTTCCTCCCCCGCCACGGGCGAGCCCACGAGTACGTGGCGCACCGGGTCCCGTTCCGGGCCAACATCTGGGCCATGGCCTCGCTCGGGGTGCGGTCGATCGTCGGCCCGTGCTCGGTCGGCGCACTGCAGCCCGATCTCGAGATCGGTGACCTCGTCGTCGTCGACCAGCTCGTCGACCGGACCAACGGTCGGGACGACACATTCCACGACGTCGGCTCGGGCGACGGTCGACCGGGCTCGGACGGCGCGGTCCACCACCAGGCGTTCGCCGAGCCGTACTCGCCCGAGGTGCGTCGCCCGCTCGTCGAGGCGGGCGCCACGTTCGACGACCTCGTGGTGCATGACGGCGGCACGATGGTCGTCATCAACGGCCCCCGGTTCTCCACTCGGGCCGAGTCGATCTGGTTCGCGTCGGCCGGGTGGTCCGTCGTCAACATGACCGGCTACCCCGAAGCCGTCCTCGCCGCCGAGGCGGGCATCCCCTACGGATCCATCGCGCTGATCACCGATCACGACGCCGGGGTGAAGGAGGGCACCGAAGCCGTCACCATGGAGGCGGTGCTCGCGGTGGTCGCCCGCAACGTGGCGTCGGTCCGTCGACTGCTCGAGGCGGCCGTGCCGAACCTGCCCTGAGCAGCGTCGGCCCTCGGTACGCTCTCCGTCGGCCGGCTTCCTCCTCGCGACCTCCGATCCGAGGAGACATCCGATGCGTTCTCGCTCCGCCGAACCTCGACGCTCACGCGTCGCTCGGGCTCCACGACTGGGCCCGGCGGCCCGCCGGTTCCTCGCCCGCCGACCGTGGATCCGCCGCACCGCGATCCTCGCTCTCGCCGCTGCCGGCGGCGTCATGACCTGGTCCATGCTCCAGGACGTCGAGCGGGCTCGCGCGTCGTGGACCGATTCACGGACCGTGGTCGTCGCCGCCGGCGACCACGAGGCCGGCGACGTGCTCCGCGTCCGTACGGTCGACATCCCCCTCGCCGTGATCCCTCCTGACGCGGTCGACGCATCCCAGGTCACCGACCGGACCCGCGCGACCCAACGCCTCGCCGACGGTGAACCGATCGTCCGGCTCGACCTGGCCCGGCAGGGCCTCACGGGCCTCGCACCGCCCGACTCCGTCGTCGTGGCAGTCAGCGATCCGCTCGTTCCGACCGCACCGCTCGGCGCCGCCGTCGCCGTCTACGCCGAGGGAATCGTCCTCGCCGACGAGGGGCGGGTCGTCGACGTCACCGACGTGGCGATCCTGGTGGCCGTCGCCGAGCGCGACGCTCCGCTCGTGGCCGCTGCCGCCCAGATGCGCACTGCGTCACTCGCGTTTCCCGCGTGAGCCGGGTGTCGAGAGCGCTCAGCCGGGTCGCACGCCGGTGGCGATGAGCGTCAGCACGAAGATGCCGGCGGCGATCCGGTAGATCACGAACGGCGTGAAGCTGCGGGTCCGGATCAGCCGGAGCGTGCCCCACACCGCGAACCAACCTGAGATGCCGGCGGTCACGACCCCGACCGCCATCGGGACCCACAGGTCGGACGGCACCCCCGCCGGGTCGGTGGTGGCGCTGTAGGTCTTGAACACCAGCGCACCGAGGATCACCGGAAGCGACATCACGAAACTGATGCGGGCGGCGGCATCGCGGTCGAACTTGAGGAAGCGAGCGCCGGTCATCGTGATGCCCGATCGAGACGTGCCCGGGTTGAGGGCGAGCGCCTGGGCGGCCCCGACGAGCACGGCGTCGCGGGCACCGAACTGCTCGAGTTCGCGCTGGCCGACCATCCGGTCGGCCCACCACAGCAGGATGCCGAAGAGGATCAACGAGATGGCGATGATCGTGGGCGTGCCGAGTTGCTCGTCGATCTGGTCCTCGAAGAACGCGCCGATCAGCGCTGCGGGGATGGTCGACAGGACAAAGAACCAGGCGAGCTTGCCGTCGGTCGTGGTCGGGCGCGTGCGGTTGACGACCAGCAGGGTTCCCTCGACCACGTAGGTCACGACGTCGCGCCAGAAGTAGGCGAGAACCGCCACGAAGGTGCCGAGATGCAGCGCCACGTCGAAGAACTTCTTGAGCGACTCGCCGTTCTCCCCCTCGAAATCGTTCCACTCGAAGAGCCACGGAACGAGGAGGAGATGGCCGCTCGACGAGATGGGGAGGAACTCCGACAGTCCCTGGACGAGCCCCAGGACCACCGCGTGGAGAATCGGCACCCGGCATGTCTACCCCGCCATGACGCCGAGTGGTGCGTACGCTCCCAGAGTGGCCTGGCCTCGACGCACCCGCATCATGCTCGTGACGGGTTCGACGGGCTATCTCGGCCGGCACCTCCTCACCGGCCACGCGGTCGATCGGTGGGAACTGATCGCGCCGTCGTCCAAGTCGATCGACATCCGCCACCGGGACTTCACGATCGAGGCGATCCGAGACTGGAAACCGAACGTGGTGGTCCACCTCGCGTACGACAAGGCCGACCGCACGGCGATCGTCGACGGTTCGGCGAACGTGGCCGACGGCGCCGTCGCGGCGAAGGCCCGGTTGATCCACATGTCGAGCGACGTCGTCTTCCCCGGCCAGCTGTCCCCGTATCGGGAGGAGGACCCGACCCGACCGGTGTTCCCCTACGGTCGGTTCAAGCGGGACGCGGAGCTCGAGGTGCAACAGCGCGATCCCGGCGCCGTGATCATCCGGACATCGCTGCTGTACGGGACCGCGCGACCGTCACCGTTGCAGACACAACTCGCCGATCTCGGCCGGACCGCCGCCGGGCGTCGGGCGATCACGTGGTTCACCGACGAGATCCGGTGCCCCGCTCACGCCGACGACGTCGCCGACGCCATCGGGAAGCTGGCGAGCAACTCGTCGGTGAGCGGACCGCTGCACGTCGCCGGACCGGAGTCGGTGTCGCGTGCGAAGCTCGCCCGGCTGATGCTGAAGCACATGGGCTATCCCGACGACGATCTGGTCACGTCGACGATCGAGGAGTCGGGGATGCAACGCCCCACGAAGGTCATCCTCGACGTCGGCAAAGCGGCGTCGATGGGAATCACGTGCCGACCGGTGTCGGAGGTCTTGGCCGCCGAACGCCCGGGCTGACCGGGTCCGTCAGGCGCCCGACCCGCCGTCAGGCGCCGGACATGGTGATGTCGCGGATCACCAGGCTCATGCCGGCGGCGCGCATCGGGAGCCAGTCGATGTCGCCACCGACCTCGACGACGTCGAGGAGCATGCGCTGGAGCGTCGACGCGATCGTGAACTCGCGGACCGGTGCCCCGATCTCGCCGTTCTCGATGAGGAGGCCCGCTGCACCCGTGGAGAAGTCGCCGCTGATCGGGTTGACACCCGAGTGCAGGCCCTGCATCTGCTGCACGAGGAGTCCCTCGTCGATGTCGGCGATGATCTCGTCCTGAGACCGGGTTCCCGGCACCAGCGAGAGGGCGAGGCATCCGACGCCCGGCGTGCCGGCGAACCCGCCACGGGTGGCGTTCCCGGTCGACGCTGCCTCGGCGCGGCGCGCCGAGTACGAGTTGTATACGAACTTCTGGAGCACTCCCCCGTCGATGAGCACGTTGCGGCGGGCGGCGAGACCTTCGCCGTCGACGTCGGTCGACGTGTAGGCCCGCGGGTCGGTCGGGTCGTCGACGAGCGTGACGCCGGCGGCCGCGACCTCATCGCCGAGCCGATCGGCGAACAACGACCGTCCCTTGACGACCGCCTCGCCGTTCAGTGTCGACGAGATGACGCCGAGGAACTGTGCGGTCACGAAGGGGTCGAGCACGATCGTGGTGCGACGAGACGTGGGCTTCGTGGCGCCGAGCAGGCGGGTGGCACGATCGGAGGCCTCCTTGCCCGCCCGCTCGAGATCGAACTCGCTCGGGTCCTTGCCCACCGAGAAGCCGAAGCCGGTCTGGGTCTCGGCCTCACCGCCCGCATCGGAGTCGGCGAGCGTGGACACGGTGACGTAGCAGCCGTTCTCGCGCCCGGCCTGACGGATGCCGGTGGTGGACGCGACCGCCGCCTCGCCCCAGGCGTCGGCATAGTTCGCGTCGTCGACACGTACCCGCGCGTCATGGCCGGCGGCGAGCTTCTCGAGGGTCTTGGCCAGATCGATCTTGTCGTCGGTCGCGTAGCCCGCGAGTGCGTCGCTCCACATCGACTGCTCGGTCGGCTCGACCCCGTCGGGCTCGGCGAGCCCGGCCCACTCGTCGGCCGTGCCGAACTGAACGTTGTCGCGAGCGTCGGCGAGCACCTCGGCGACCGACCCCTCGTCGAGCGATGCCGAGTAGGCGAACCCGGTGCGACCGTCGCGGATCACCCGGATCCCGATGCCTTCGGACTGGGCGCTCACGAAGTGCTCGACGTCGCCCTCGTAGACGCGGATCTCGGTTTCGCCGCCACGGCCGACGTAGGCCTCGACCTGCTCGCCCGACTCGGCCTGTGCGACCACCCGATCGGCGATCGCCTGCAACTCCTCGGTGGTGTCCTTCACGCTCGCTCCCCTCGCATCACATCTGGGGTCTGACCCCAGGCGTGACATGTCACGTTCCGGGTCTGACCCCAGGCGTGACAGGTCATGCTGCGGTGCCGCCGACGGTGAGAGCCTTGACCCGGAGGGTCGGTTGGCCGTCGCCGACGGGCACACCCTGGCCGTCCTTGCCACACGTGCCCGGCGAGCCCATGGCGAAGTCGTTGCCGAGCAGGTCGATGTCGCGCAGCACCTTCGGTCCGTTGCCGATCAGGTTGCCGTCACGCAGCGGGGCGGTGATCTCACCGTTCTCGATCAGGTAGGCCTCGGTCATGCCGAACACGAAGTCGCCCGACGCCGTGTTGACGCTGCCGCCGCCGAGCTTGGCGACGTACACGCCGTTCTCGGTGGCCGAGACGATGTCGTCGGGATCCTCGGGACCGTCGAGCACGAAGGTGTTGGTCATCCGGACCATCGGAAGGTGCTGGTAGCTCTGACGACGACCGTTGCCCGACGCCGGGCGGCCCTCCTTGCGGGCCCGGATGTGGTCCCACATGTAGTCGGTGAGGATCCCGTCCTCGATCAGCACGTTGCGCTGTGTCGGCGCACCCTCGTCGTCGATCCCGAGCGTGCCCCACTCGCCGGGCATCGTGCCGTCGTCGACGAGCGTGACGAGCGGGTTAGCGACGAGTTCGCCGACCTTGCCGGCGTACACCGACGCACCCTTCTGGATGTGGTCGGCCTCGAGACCGTGGCCGCACGCCTCGTGGAAGAGGACCCCACCCGTGCCCTTGGCAATGACGACGGGCATCTCACCCGACGGGGCCGGGCGGGCCTGCAGCTTGGTGACCGCCTGGCGGGCCGCCTCGCGAGCCAGTTCCTCGACGTCGACCGTGTCGAACACCTCGAAGCCGATGGTGTGACCCATGGTCTGGTACCCGGTCTGCATGCCGGTGTCGCCGTTGGCGACGGCCGACACCCGGAGGAGGGTGCGGACGATCTCGTCGTCGGCGAGCATCCCGTCGGAGTTGGCGACGAGGACCCGCTTGTGGCTGTCGCCGTAGCCGGCCGACACCTGGACGATCTCGCGGGCGTACGAGCGGGCGGCCTCGTCCATCCGCCCGAGGAGCTCGACCTTGCGGGCCTTGGCCACCGAGTCGGGGTCGGTGACGGTGCCGTTCGGCCGACGGGGCGCCGACGCCGTGAGGCCGACGGTGTTGACCGCGCCGCCTCCGCCCCGCGCCGCAGCTGCCGCCGCGGACGCGGCCTGCGTGAGTCCCGCTTCGCTCAGGTCGGAGGTGTACGCGAATCCGGTCGTGTCGCCGGCGATGACGCGAATCCCGGCGCCTCGATCGCGGCCGCTCGTGACCTGTTCGACGCGACCGTCGTCGAGTCCGGCCGACGTGGACCGTTTGTCCTCGGCGTAGACCTCGGCGAAGTCGGCACCGGTGGAGGTGGCACCGGAGAGCACACGTTCGAGCACGTCCTGATCGATCACGTACCCGATTCTACGGGCGCACCGGCGGTCGACGCTCGGCGCTGCCGGCGGCACGCTCGGGGTCGTGCGCCGCCGTGATGACGCGCCGTCGCAGGGTCGACACGCGACCGGAACGCACGAACTGCGCTGCGGGGATCCGGTGGAGATAGCGTGACGCTCCGATGAACGTGGAGAGCGGGCTCCCCAACGGGTTGCGAGGACGGGCCACCTTGACGGTGGGCCACGACGACACGGCCCTGGCCCTCGGGTCGGGTGACGTGCCGGTTCTCGCGACGCCGCGCATGATCGCACTGTCCGAGGCGGCCACGGTCGCGGCCCTCGACGGTCAGCTCGACGACGACACCACCACGGTCGGCATGCGCATCCGGGTCGACCACCTGCAGCCCACGCCGGTGGGTGAGGAGGTCACCGCCGAGGCCGTCCTCGACCAGGTCGACGGTCGCCGGCTCACGTTCACGGTCTCGGTCTCCGACCGGGGCGGCCTCGTCGCAGCCGGCAAGATCACCCGCGCCGTGGTCAACCGCGACAAGTTCCTCACCAAGTGCTGCAGCAGCGCCCCTGCGCGCACCGCGTAGCCCCCGACCGCCTGCGGTCCCCGGTCCACGCCGCACTCCACTCTTCGGTGGTCAGGGGTCACCCTTTCGACGGATGACCTGAGCCGAGGTCGGCCAATACAGTGGCGTCGATGGAGGGGGTGACCGCGCCCGAGGCGCCGGTGCCGGCCAGGGAGCACCGCGTTCACTGGTGGAAGGAGGCGTTGATCGTCGGCGTCTTCTACGTGGTGTACTCGGCGATCCGGAACCAGTTCGGTTCGAACCGGATCGCCGCCGACGGCGTCCCCGAGCAGGCCTTCCACAACGCCGAACGGATCATCCAGATCGAGCGCGCCATCGGCACGTTCCACGAGGAGTCGATCCAGGAGCTGTTCTTGTCGCAGCGCTGGTTCATCCAGTTCTGGAACGTCTATTACGGCACCGCTCACTTCTTCGTCACGCTCGGCGTGTTCATCCTGCTCTTCCTCAAGCGGCGCGACGTGTTCCCGCAGTGGCGCAACACCCTGGCCGCCATGACCGGCCTGGCGATCGTCGGCTTCGCGTTCTTCCCGCTCATGCCGCCCCGGCTGCTCGATGCGCCCTGTCCGATTCCGACCGGCGACTACGCCATCGAGGTCGATGCGTCAGCCGGCGCCGGTGGTGGCGACGGTGACGACGCCGAGGTCGACGAGCCCATCAACACGCAGTTCGGTGGTGCATGCGTGCCGAGTTCGCTGCGGTCGGGCAAGGAGAAGACCTTCACGGGCGACAACGGTTTCGGCTTCGTCGACACGATCAAGGTGTACGGAGGACCGTGGGCGTTCGATTCCGAGGCCGTCGCCTCGATCTCCAATCAGTACGCGGCGATGCCGAGCATGCACATCGGCTGGTCGACCTGGTCCGCGCTCGCCGTGTGGCCACTGCTCCGCAAACGGTGGCTGAAGGCGCTGGTCCTGCTCTACCCGGCGGCGACGTTGTTCTGCATCGTCGTCACCGGCAACCACTACTGGATCGACGGACTGGGCGGTCTGCTCGCGTTCGCGATCGGTGCCGTCGTCGGCTGGGGTCTCCACCGATGGAACCAGAATCGGCTCGATCGGAAGTATGGATACCCCGCCGAACGACTGATGGGCTTCCGCGACGTCGCCGGAGCGATTGTCGACGATGTGTCCACACCGTCATCACCCGTCGGGGTGACAGGTCGTAGGCTCGGGAGCAATGAGTCAGATGCGGCTGAATCCACTCAACGGGCGGTGGGTGACGATCGTGCCGGACCGGGCGGAACGCCCGACTGATTTCGCACCGCGGGATCGATCCGCCGAACTCGACAGCGATCGCCCGTGTCCCTTCTGCCCCGGCAACGAGGAGTCGACGCCACCGGCGATCGAGGTCATCGAGGCCGACGGCACCTGGTCCATGCGCGTGATCCCCAACCGGTATCCCGCGTTCGAGGGCGACGACGCGTTCACGGTGCAGAACCTCGGACCGGTCCACGTGCAGGCCGAGGCGAGCGGCATCCACGAGGTGTTCGTGTACACGCCCGATCACTACGGCGGGCTGCACCTGCTCGACGACGACCATGCGGCCGAGATGATGCGCGTGCTGAAGCGGCGCCTCACCGAGCACGCGGCGTTGGGGTTCGTGCGGTACACGCAGGTGATCTTCAACCACGGTCGTGAAGCCGGGGCCTCGATCGCCCATCCGCACGGTCAGATCCTGGGTCTCCCGTTCGTTCCGAGCGAGGTGCTCGACGAGGAGAAGGCGTTCGCCCGGTTCGCCGGAGGTTCGCTGCTCGAGACGACGTTGGCGGCCGAGCTCGCGGCCGACGAGCGGATCGTCCACGCCAACGATGACGTGGTCACCTACTGCCCGTTCGCCAGCGGCGTGCCGTACGAGATGATGATCGTGCCGACCGTGCAGGAGCCGCACCTCCAGGACGCGTCCGACGCGTCGCTGGCCGCGGTCGGAATCGCCTTGCGCGACTCGATCGCCCACCTCAACGCGCTCCTCGGCGACGTGGCCTTCAACGTCGGAATCCACACGGCGCCGCACCAGCACGGCGGCGAATACCACTGGCACGTCCACCTCTGGCCGCAGCTCACCACGCAGGCGGGCTTCGAGCGAGGCACGGGCGTCCTCATCAACATCGTCGCCCCCGAAGACGCTGCCCGCGAGCTCCGCTCCGTCGGCGCCGGCGTCTGACCTGTCCGCCTGCGCCCGGGTCGGAAGCGGACACCTCGTCGCCGCCGGGCGAGACTCCCGTGGTCGAGATCCACGAGTTCGGTCTCGATGACGAGGCCGACACCGTCCGGTCGCTGTTCACCTCGGTCGATCCGACGTCGTCGGTCGCCGCAGGAGTCACCGACGACGAGGTCGCGGGTTTCCTCGACGATCCCTCGGCGTTCTTGCTCGGTGCTCTCGTCGAGGGCGAGCCGGTCGGGCTCGCGTGGGGTGTTCACATGAGGTACCCGAGCGGCCGGCTCACGACGTATCTCCACCAGTTGGACGTTCGAGAAGAACACCGCCGTCGAGGCATCGGCACCGCGTTGGTGTCAGCGGCGATGGACCTCGGGCGACGACGGGGTGCCGACCGCTTCTGGCTCTCGACCGGCGGCCACAACGAGGTGGCCCAAGCCGTGTACGAGTCGCTCGGGGGCGACCGCAAGCCGCTGGGCGATGTGAACTACTGGTGGACGCTCGACTGAGCGGCGGCGAGACAGCGAGCGGGGCGGCATGGGAACAGAGATGACATCGGGCGAGACGGCGCTCGTCGTCGAGGTCACGGAGGCCGAGAATCTCGTCGGCCCGTGGCGGCTCGTGCACGACCCGGGCGCGCAGCTCGGGATCCCGGCCCACGTGACCGCTCTGTATCCCTTCGTCGAGCCCGATGACCTCGACGAGTCCGTCATCGCCGGGCTCGGTGACGTGGTCTCGGCCGTCCGGCCGTTCGAGTTCGAGCTGACCGACGTGGGGGCCTTCCCGAACGCGGTCTGGTTGCGACCGTCCCCCGACGATCCGTTCCGACGACTCACCGAGGCGATCTGGGCCGCCTTCCCCGACTACCCGCCGTACGGCGGTAAGTTCCTCGGGTCGCAGCCACACCTCACCGTGGCCAAGGTCGAGGCGGAGGAGGCCGAGGAGTTCGCCGGTCGACTCCGGGACTCGATCGGTCACCGCCTGCCGGTGTCGTGTCGAGCCACGAGCCTCACCGTGTGCGTCAGCGACGACGGAGGCGGGTGGCGGCGGGAAGCCGTGCTTCCCCTCGGCTGACGTCGAACGAACGGCACACCCGGTCGCGCAGATCAGCCGAACAGTTCGCGGAGGGCGACGGCGACGCAGGCCGCCACGAGGAGCGGTCGGATCAGGCCCACGCCGCGTCGGATCGCGAGCCGCGAGCCGATCGACGCGCCCAGCACCTGGCCCACGCCCATGGCGATACCGAGCGCCCACAGGACCTCGCCCGTGAACGCGAACACCAGCAGCGCCCCGGCGTTCGAGGTGAAGTTGAGCACCTTGGTGTGCGCCGTGGCGCGGAGCACGCCGAGTCCACCGAGTCCGACCAGCGCGATCATGAAGAACGATCCGGTCCCCGGTCCGAACACGCCGTCGTAGAAGCCGATCGCCGGGATCAGGCTCACACCGAGCAGCACGGGCGACCAGCGAGCGGCACGGTCCTCGTCGCCGAGATCACGCCGCATCGCGAAGAAGACCGCGATCACCACGAGCGCCACGGGGATGAAGACCTCGAGGGCGTCGTCCGGCAACGACGACGCGACGAGGGCCCCCAGAGCCGACGCCCCACCCGACGCCAGCGCCCACGGCACGACCCGGCGACGATCGACGAGTCCCGCCCGCGCGTACGTCGTCGACGACGTACCCGTGCCGAACACCGCCTGCGCCTTGTTCGTCGAGAGCGTCTCGAGTGGTGTCAACCCGGCGAGGACGAGCGACGGAACGACGATGAGCCCGCCACCGCCGGCGATCGAGTCGATGAGACCACCCACCAGGGCGGCGACCACCAGCAGGACGACCGTGGTGGTCTCGAGATCACCCACTCCGTCGAGCCCGAGGAGTCGCAGCGATCAAGGCCGATTCGATGCGAGCCACAGCATCGACATCGGCGGGACGTCGATCACCGCGGAGAACCCGTGCCCCTGCCACGGCTCGCCGTCGGTCGCCGTGACCACGCCGTCGGTTCCCCGGAACCCGCTCCCCCACCACGCCGCCGCGTCGGTGTCGAGGATGATCTCCCAGTCGCCCGCCCACGGCAGTCCGAGCCGGTAGCCGGGCCGCGGTACCGGCGTGAAGTTCGCGATGCAGGCCACGGTGGCCGCTCCGTGATCGTCCCACCGCAGGTACGAGTAGACGCTGTGTTCGGCGTCGTCGGCGTCGAGCCACTGGAACCCACCGGGGTCGGCGTCGCGTCGCCAGAGCGCCGGGAACTCGTCGCTGAGTCGGTTGACCTCGCCGAGCAGCTCGTGGACGCCACGGTGCGGCGCGTGGTCGAGCAGGTGCCACGGCAACTCAGCGGCATCGTTCCACTCCTGCCACGGTGCCAACTCGGCCCCCATGAAGACCAGCGGTGCGCCCGGCATCGACCATTGCCAGCCGAACAACGCGCGCAGTGCGGCGAACTGCTGCCAATCGTCGCCGCCCATCTTCGACAGGAGGCTTCCCTTGCCGTGCACGACCTCGTCGTGGCTCAGCGGGAGGACGAAGCGCTCGTTGTACGCATAGAGCTGGGCGAACGTGAGCTCGTTGTGATGGTGGCTCCGGTGCACCGGGTCGCGTTCGAGATAGCCGAGCGTGTCGTGCATCCAGCCCATGTTCCACTTGTGGCTGAACCCGAGCCCGCCGCCCGACACCGGGTGTGTGACGCCGGGCCACGCGGTCGACTCCTCGGCGATCATCAGCACATCGCCGAACTCCTGACCGACGACGGTGTTGACCTCTTGGAGCAGGCGGATCGCCTCGAGGTGCTCCCGGCCGCCGAACTCGTTGGGTGACCATCCGCCCGGTGAGCGGGAGTAGTCGAGGTACAGCATCGACGCGACGGCGTCGACGCGGAGACCGTCGATGTGGAACTCGCTCAGCCAGTAGAGGGCGTTCGCCACGAGGAAGTTGCGCACCTCGTTGCGGCCGTAGTCGAACACGTAGGTCCCCCAGTCGGGGTGTTCACCGCGGCGCGGGTCGGCGTACTCGTAGAGCGGGGTGCCGTCGAACCGCCCGAGGCTCCACTCGTCCTTCGGGAAGTGCGCGGGGACCCAATCGACGATCACGCCGATCCCCCGCCGATGCATGGCGTCGACGAACCGGCGACAGCCGTCGGGATCACCGAAGCGCGCCGTCGGCGAGTAGTAGCCAGACACCTGGTACCCCCACGATCCACCGAAGGGGTGCTCGGCGATGGGCAGCAGCTCGACGTGCGTGAAGCCGAGCCGTTCGACGTGCGCACCGAGCTGGTCGGCGAGGGCGTCCCAGTCGTCGACGCCCCGCTTCCACGACCCGAGGTGGGCCTCGTAGATCCGCAACGGCGCAGCGCCGCCGAGGACCCGGTGACGGTCGAGCATCCATTCGTCGTCGGCCCACTCGAACGGCGTCGCCGACGAGACGATGCTGGCGTCGCTCGGCGGTTCCTCGGTCCGGCGCGCGTAGGGATCGGCTTTGCGGAGGAGCCGACCGTCGGGGGTGGCGATCTCGAACTTGTAGTGATCGCCGGGCGACGCTCCCGCCACGGTGGCCGACCAGACACCCGTGCTGTCGACGAGACGGTCGAGCGGATCGGCTCGCCAGTCGTTCCAGTCTCCGACCACCCCGACCGACGCAGCGTTGGGAGCCCAGACGGCGAATCGGATCCCGGGTCCGCCCACCGACGGCACCGCACCCAGCACGTCCCACAGTCGCCGGTGGCTGCCCTCACCCAGCAGATGGAGGTCGAGCGACCCGGGGGTGAGAGCCTCGTCGGCCGACATGACGTCACCGTACCCGCGAGGCTCCGGAACCTAGGGTGACGACGTGCGGATCCTCATGCTCGCGTGGGACTTCCCGCCTCAGGTCTCCGGGGGGACGGCGGCCCACGTGGTCGGCCTCGCGGACTCGCTCGCGCAGGCGGGTCACGACGTCATCGTGCTCACCATCGACGACCCGCGAGCCGATCGAGCCGCCGACCTCGCCGGGCCCGTGCCCGTTCTCCGCACGCCACACGACGTGCCGTGGATCCCGCCCGACCGCATGCTGGCGCAGACCGCATCGACCGGACACGGGCTCGTGCAACTGTCGCGAGAGGTCGAGCGGCGGTTCGACGGGTGGCGTCCCGACGTGGTGCACGGACACGACTGGCGAGTCGGGTGGCCGGCCGACACCCTCGCCGAGCTGTACGACGTGCCGTTCGTGCTCACGATGCACGGCACCGAACGAGTCCGTCACGGCGGCAACCTGCCGCCCGGCCAGGCGACCGACATCTCCGCCATCGAGTGGTGGCTCGCGTTCCGCGCCCACCGGCTCATCAGTCCGACGCGATTCATCGTCGACCAACTCGTCGACAACTTCGAGATCTCCCCCGACCGCATCATCCGGATCCCCAACGGGATCGACCCGGCGCTGTGGGGCGGCGTCGATCCCGATGCCGCACCGCCCGAGCGCGAGCCGCTCGTCGTGTCGTGGGGACGCGTCCAGTTCGAGAAGGGATTCCAGGTCCTCGCTGCGGCGATGGCCTCGGTCCGCAGCCGCGTCGACGGGTCGTCGTGTGTCATCGCCGGACGCGGCTCGTATCTCCCCGAGCTCCAGACCCGCATCGACGTCGAGGGTGTCTCCGACGTGGTCGAGCTCCCCGGCTTCCTCCGCGCCGACGAGCTCCGCCGACTGCTGCAGCGCGCCGGATGTGTCGTCATCCCGTCGCTGTACGAACCGTTCGGCATCGTCGCCCTCGAAGCGTTGGCGGCCGGAGCACCACTCATCGTCGCCCGCACCGGCGGCCTCGCCGAGCTGGTCTCCGACACCGACGCCGGCCTCACGTTCGAGCCGGGCAACCCCGACGATCTCGCCCATTGCATCGCGTTGGTCCTCACCGACCGACTGATGCGGGAGCAGCTGTCGACCGCCGCACTCACCCTGGTCCGAGATCAGTACGCCTGGGAGTCGATCGCCGAGCGCACCGCCGAGGTCTACAGCGACACGATCGAGAGGTTCCGGCCCCGGAGCTGAGCCGGCGCGCAGCACCTCGCAGAGTGAGCAATACGCTGCCCGAGTGCGTCCACTCCATCAGTTCACGGTGACCTCCGAGGTCCCCGATGCCCTCGCCGCGCTGCCCGCGTTGGCGTCCAATCTCCACTGGGCCTGGGATCGCGAGCTGGCCGTGATCTTCGACCGCCTCGACGGGCGCGACGGCGAACGCAGCTGGCGTCGAACGGGCCAGCATCCGACCGACCTCGTCCGGCGCATTCCGGTCGAGCGGTGGAACGAGCTCGCCGCCGATCACGACTTCGTCGAGGCCGTCAACGCCGCCAGCCGGCGCCTCGACGAGGCGATCACCGGGCCGTCCTGGTTCGGTGACCGTGCGGCGGTCGGCGACGACGGGCACCCGGGCTCGCCGCTGCGTTCGGTCGCGTACTTCTCGCCCGAGTTCGGGATCCACGAGGCGCTGCCCCAGTACTCCGGTGGCCTCGGTGTGCTCGCCGGTGACCACCTCAAGGCGTCGAGCGACCTCGGCGTGCCGCTCATCGGCGTCGGCTTGCTCTACGCGGAGGGGTACTTCCGCCAGACACTCGATCCCGACGGCTGGCAGCACGAGCGCAACCCCCGTCTCGACCCCGACGGACTCGGCCTGGTCGACACCGGCGTCGTGGTCGAGATCGACCTCGCGGGGGTCACCGCTCACCTCCGCGTGTGGCGGGCCGACGTCGGCCGGATCGCGCTCTACCTGCTCGACGCGAATCACCCGTCCAACCCGCCCGAGGTGGTGGCGGTGACCGACCGCCTCTACGGCGGCGACGAGCAGCACCGGCTGCGCCAGGAGATCGTGCTCGGCATCGGCGGCATCCGGGCGCTCCGGGCGCTCGACATCGACGTCCAGGTGTTCCACATGAACGAAGGACACGCCGGGTTCTTGGGCCTCGAACGGGTCCGAGAGTGGGTCGAGCGGGGTCTCAGCTTCGACCAGGCCATCGAGGCCGTGCGCGCCGGCGCGGTCTTCACCACTCACACCCCGGTGCCCGCGGGGATCGACCGCTTCCCCCGCGAGCTGTTCGAGCACTACTTCGCCGACTTCGCTCCGTCGTTGGGGATCACGTTCGACGAGCTGTTTGCGCTCGGTCAGCGAGACGACGAGCACGACGGCAAGTTCAACATGGCGGTCATGGGTCTCCGCCTGGCAACGTGGCGCAACGGCGTCGCCGCGCTGCACGGGGCCGTCGCCCGATCGATGTTCACCGGGATGTGGCCGTCGCTCGACGACCACGAGACGCCCATCGGACACATCACCAACGGGGTCCATGCCCGATCGTGGGTGGGCGACCGCGTCGACGAACTGCTGAGCGACCACATCGGCGACGGATGGCATCTCGCCGACGCCGACGACTTCGCCCGCGTCCACGAACTCGATCACGGCACGGTCTGGCACGTGCGCAGCGAGGGCCGGCGCGAGCTGATCGACCTCGTACGCGACCGGCTGGGCGACGACCGGCTCGACCCGCACGCGCTGACGATCGGGTTCGCCCGACGGTTCGCCACCTACAAACGGGCGAACCTGCTGCTCGGCCTCCGCGACCGACTCGAGCGGCTGCTCGCCGACACCGACCGGCCGATCCAATTCGTGTTCGCCGGCAAGGCTCATCCCGCCGACCACCCCGGCAAGGCGATCCTCCAGGAACTGCACCGGTTCTCGCAGGAGTCCGAGTACGGACACCGTTTCGTGGTCCTCGAGGACTACGACATCGGCATCGCTCGCACGATGTACCACGGCTGTGATGTGTGGCTGAACACGCCGCGTCGGCCCAACGAGGCGTGCGGCACCAGCGGAATGAAGGCCGCACTCAACGGCGTGCTCAACTGCTCGATCCTCGACGGCTGGTGGGACGAGATGTCCGACGGACGCAACGGTTTCGACCTCCCGTCGTTCGACGACGACCACGACATCGGTCGGCGCGACGCCCGCGAAGCGGCGGCGGTGTTCGACGTGCTCGAGGGGCGGTTACTCCCGCTGTTCTACGAACGAGGCGACGATCAGCTGCCGCACGGGTGGATCGAGCGGATCAAGCACAACTGGGCGACGCTGGGCTGGAACGTGATCGCCGGACGGATGGTGCGCGACTACACCACCGAGCTCTACGAACGTGCCGCCGACGCCGCAGATCGGGTCACGGCCGACGGCGGCGCTCCGGCGATCGACCTCGCCGCCTGGCGATTCGGAGTGGCCTCGGTGTGGGACTCGGTCTCGGTCGAGGTCACGGGCGGAGACCTCGACGCGGGCGTCGCCGGCGACGAACGGTCGATCGAGGCCACGGTCGACCCGGGCAAGCTCGACCACCACGAATTGGTCGTCCAGGTCGTGCACGGCCCGCTCGACACGTCGGGCGAACTCGGTGTACGGCGACGCACGATCGTCGAGATGCACCACGTCGGCGACGGCGTCTACCGGGCCACCTACGTCCCGGGAGCGGCTGGGCCCTGGGGGCTCACGGTGCGGGCCATGCCCACCCATCCGGCCCTCTCGACCGTGTTCGAGACCGGACTCGTCGCGTCGGGCTGACGCCGAGACAACACACCCGCTCCGTCGGGCGGGTGCATCGGTAGTCTGCGCGCGTGACGACGGAGTTGGACACCGCTTCCCTGGGAGGAGCAGGTTCCTCCGAGCCGTCGTCGAGCGGGCAGCCGTCGACGATGCTCGTCACGGTCGCGTTCGGCGGACTGATCGGCACGCTCGCAGCCGGGTACGGCGTGCTCTTCACGATCGTCGACGACTACAAGAACGAGTACGGCCTCGCGGAGTCCGACATCGGGCTCGTGATCGGACTCGGCTTCCTCGCCGGCTTCCTGTCGCAGGTGTTCGTCGCCCCGTACGCCGATCGAGGTCACGCCCGCACGGTCGTGATCGCCGGCGTCGTCGTCAACGTCGCCGGTCTGCTGCTGATGGCGCTCGGCACGTCGCTGGCACCGATCCTCATCGGCCGGTTCATCTCGGGCGTCGGGATCGGTGCGGCGAGCCCGGCGATTCGACGCATCATCATCCTCGCCGACCCGTCGAACCTGGGCCGGAACCTCGGTCGCCTCCTGTCGGCCGAGGTGTTCGGCTTCGCCATGGGGCCGGCGGTCTCGGCGATCCTGGTCGGGCCGTTCGGCATCCCGGCACCGTTCGTGGCGGTCGGCGGATTCTCGCTGATCCTGCTGCCCTTCGTCGTTCGACTCGGGACCAACGAGACCGCTGCCGAGGACCGGTCGAGCCGCCGGCTCGCGATCGACCTGCTGCGCATCCGACCGTTCGCGGGAGCCACGATCATGGCGGGTGCGGTGTTCGTGATGATCGGCGGGTTCGACGCGCTGTGGGCGCTGGTGCACGACGAACTCGGCACCGACGAGTGGATCGCCAACCTCGGGATCACGCTCTTCGCCTTGCCGCTGATCTTCATGGGCCCGTGGTCGGGACGCATCGCCCAGACGTTCGGACCGTTCCGACTGGCCACCATCGGACTCGTCGCCGGAGCGGGGTTCCTGTTCGGCTACGGCGTGATGCCGACCGGTGGGGCGATCTTCGCACTGGCCATGGTCCACGCCCTGAGCGACGGAGCCACGATCTCGGCGACGGGTGTGGCGGCCGGCATGGTCGTGCCCGCCGAACGGCAGGCGGGCGCGCAGGGAATGCTCGGTGCGTCGCAGGCCGTGATGGCCGGGATCATGGCGGTGGTCACCGGCGTGATCTACGAGTCGTTCGGGCGAACGGTCGCCTACACGGTGATCGCCGCAGTGATGCTCGTGTTGACCTCGGTCGGCGTGTGGCTGGCCCGTTCCGAGTGGTCGTTGCGCGAGGAGTCGGCCACGTCGGTGCGCATGGCCACGCGCCGGCCTCCCCGACCCGCGGCGGTCGATCAGTCGTCCTGAGCGGACACCGTCGACAGCAGCACGGCGTCGACGACCGCCTCGATCATCTCGTCGGACGGCTCACGCGACTGACACAGCCGGGCGTAGAGCACCGGCCCGCAGAGCATCGACACCACCGCAGCGTCGTCGTCGAGGTCGACCGCCAGCCGCCCTTCGGAGCGCGCCGTTGCCACGAGATCGAAGGTGAGGGCGGCACCGGCGGCCACCAGCCGATCACGCATCTCCACCGTGGC